>NZ_JBFUKO010000157.1:0-9511 GCF_056400805.1 Aminobacter sp. P4_H6_2 | reverse complement strand
ACCCAAGGCTCGACCTTCACTCTCAACGGCAATTTTGTCCTTGGCGACGCCCTGTCGAATACCGGCAGCTTCGACATCGATGCATCGAGCACATTGTTTGCCGGCGCAGGCGCCCATGGTGCTGTCCGCGCGTTCACGCCGGCAAATGCCGCGACGCTGACCAATGCCGGCACCATCGACCTGACCAATGGCGCGCCGAGTGCTGCCGACACGTTCACGGTGGCTGGCAATTATATCGGCGCTGCCGGCTTCCTGCGGCTCGACACGGTGCTTGGCAGCGACGGCTCGCCGTCCGACAAGCTCGTGATCCAGAACGGTACGGGTACAGGTTCGACTGGCATCGTTGTCGTCAAGGCCGGCGGAGCCGGGGCGCTGACTACCCGCGACGGCATCCTGGTTGTGGAAGCGACCGGCACGTCCACCTCCACTGCCGGCGCCTTCACGCTCGCCACGCCGCTGGCGTTTGGCGCGCACGAATATCTTTTGTTTCGTGGTGGCGTCAGCGCTGGATCGCAAGAGAACTGGTACCTGCGCTCCGAGTTTATCGATCTGGGCTCGCTACCCACCGATCCGGCCGCTCCGGTTCCCGGTGTGCCGATCCTCCGTCCCGAGACGGCGGTCTATTCGGTGCTGCCGCCGATGGCACGCGATCTCGCCATGTCGACGCTCGGCACCTTCCACGAGCGCCGCGGCGAGCAGAGCTTCCTTTCGGGCGGCGACAACTTTTCCACCAGCTGGGGCCGGGTTTTCGGCTCCAGCACCGAGCAGAGCTGGTCGGGCACCGTCTCACCTTCGACCGACGGCACGACCTTCGGAATTCAGGCCGGCCTCGACATGCTCCGCTCCGAAACGGAAACAGGCGCCCGCAACGTCGCCGGCATGTTCCTGGGATATGCCAGTCTCGATGCCGACGTGCGCGGCGCTGTCCTGGGCCAGATCGATCTCGCCGCCGGCAAGCTCGACCTCAATGCCTATTCGGTCGGCGGCTACTACACGTATGTCGGTGCCGGCGGCTGGTACCTAGATGGCGTGCTGATGGGCACATGGTTCGGTGGCGACGCGCGCTCAGACCGCGCCTTTGGCATCGACGCCKCTGGACGCGTGGTGACTGCTTCGCTGGAAGCAGGCGCGCCCATCGCCTTGACCGAGGGCTGGGTGCTTGAGCCACAGGCCCAGATCATCTGGCAGGACCTGTCCTTCGACGACGGCAACGACACCTTGTCGGCGGTCCGTTTCGACGAGGGTCGCAGCGTGACCGGCCGGATCGGGGCGCGGCTGCAGGGTACGTTCGACACCTCGTCAGGCCAGTTCAAGCCTTATCTCAAGGCCAATTTCTGGCATGGCTTCGATGGTGAGGACGTTACCTATTTCGACAGCGACGCGATCAAGGTCGAAACCGGCGGCACCAGGCTCGAACTCGGCGCCGGCATCACGCATGCCTTCACCGACAAGGTCAGCACCTTTGCCGTGGCCGACCACACCTTCAATCTCGGTGGCGAGCACAGCCGCGTCTTCGAAGGCAATGTTGGCCTGCAGGTCAAATGGTAAGGCGCCAAGCCTAGGTCGGGCGCTTCACGCGCTTCGTGGCGCGAGCAGGATGATCGAGGCGCCGAGAATGCAGATGACGGCGCCGATCATGTCCCAGCGGTCAGGCCGGATGCCCTCGGCGAGCCAAAGCCAGCTGAGCGAAGCGGCGATGTAGATGCCGCCATAAGCGGCATAGGCGCGGCCGGCGGCGTTGGCCTCGACCAGCGCCAAAAGCCAGGCAAAGGCGATCAGTGAAAGCAGGCCCGGTGCGAGCCAGAGCGGCGATTTTTCAAGCCGCCACCAGGCCCAGAAGGCAAAGCAGCCGGCGATCTCGGCAAGGGCGGCGGCAGCGTAGATGACATAGGTCATGAAAAAGGCCCGCGCGATCAGAGCGCCGCGCGTCCACTCTGACGCGCAAAGGACGCTCTAACAGTTAAAATTTGCAACGGGCCTATTTCCTACAAGCGAGGTGGCGGAGGCAAGGGCGGAACCTACTCCTTGTCCGCCACTTTCCTGCGGCGGCTGCTTTTGGCGGCAGGTTCGGTCTCGCGATGCGCCAGTTCGTGCATGGCGAGCGCCTTTTCGCACTTGCCGATATAGTCGCGGGTCAATGGCAGCGTGTCGTTGCGGTGAGTGAGCTGGATCTGGAACACCATCAGGTCCTGCCAGCGGAAGGCAGCTTCGGACGCCGCGAGATAGAACTCCCACATCCGGCAGAAGCGCTCGTCATAGATCGCCCTGGCTTTGTCGCGGTTGGCCGCAAAGCGTTTGCCCCAATGCTTCAGCGTGTCGGCATAATGCAGCCGCAGGATCTCGACATCGGTGACCATCAGGCCGGCCTTTTCAATCGCTGGCAGCACCTCCGACAGAGCGGGAATATAACCGCCGGGGAAGATGTGCTTGCGGATGAAGGCGCTGGTCGAGGCTGGGGGGCCGGCACGGCCGATCGAGTGCAGCACCATGACACCATCGGGCTTCAGGCGCTTGGCAACGTTGTCGAAGAAGGTGCGGTAGTGGTTGACGCCAACGTGCTCGAACATACCGACGGAAACGATGCGGTCGAAGCGCTCGACCAATTCGCGATAATCCCTGATTTCAAAATGGACGTGGCCGTCCAGCCCTTCTTCATGCGCGCGCTCGGTGGCGACAGCATGCTGCTCGCTTGACAAGGTGACGCCGAGCACCTGGACCTCGAAGCTGCGGGCCAGATAAAGCCCAAGTCCGCCCCAGCCGGAACCGATGTCGAGCACCGATTGTCCCGGCCTCAGCCGCATCTTGGCTGCGATATGCGCCTTCTTGGCGATCTGGGCCTCTTCCAGCGTCATGTCCGGATGGGTGAAATAGGCGCAGGAATATTGCATGTCGGCGTCGAGGAAGAGCCGGTAGAGATCACCCGACAGATCGTAGTGCCGCTGGACGTTGCGCTTGGCGCGCGCGGCGGTGTTGACCTGCTGAAAGCGCCGGAAGGCGAGCCTCACATTGTCGATCGCCTTGGTCCAGGCAGTGTCGATGCTGCCATTGCCGAGATTTTGGAAGACGACCCGCATCAGCCCGAGCACATCGCCACCGACGATGTCGACATCGCCGTCCATATAGGCCTCGGGCAGGGCTAGCATGGGATCGAGTGCAATGGCGCTCTCGGCGCGCCGTGTCTTGATCAGGAGATGTACCGGCTCGCCGGAACCGTCGCCGAATCGATGCGACCGCCCATTGGGGCCGGTGACTGTCAGATCGCCCGTGCGCACAAGCTTACCGACGATGCGTTGCAACAACATGTTCATGGCGTGCTCGCGAAAGAGGTCAGTCCTGTAGTCCGATCTTGGAAGATAGTGACAGTGCTGACAAGTTCCACGGCTGGCACAAAAAAAGCCCGGATGTTGCCATCCGGGCTTGGTCCAGAAAACTGGATAGAAGGCGTTGGCTGAAATCAGCCTTCGTCGCCTTCGCCGTCTTCGTTCGGATCAAAGAAGCTGTCCGGACGGGCGTTTTCGTTGATGTCGTCGCCGTAGATGGCCTCAGCCGTGGTCAGCGTCTCGCCCTTCGTCTGGCGCTCGGCTTCGTCGGCCGTGCGCGCGATGTTCAGCGTGATGGTGACTTCGACTTCGGCGTGCAGCGCGATCGCCACATTGGTCAGGCCGATGTTCTTGATCGGCTGGTTGAGCTCGACCTGGTTGCGGGCAACAGTGAAGCCTTCGGCGATCAGCAGGTCGGCGATGTCGCGGGTCGAGACCGAACCGTAGAGCTGGCCGGTTTCACCAGCCGAACGCACGATCACGAAGGTCTTGCCGTCGAGCTTGTCGGCGACCTGCTGGGCTTCCGACTTGCGCTCGAGGTTGCGGGCTTCGAGCTGAGCGCGCTGGCCTTCGAACTTCTTCCTGTTGGCTTCGTTGGCGCGGAGCGCCTTGCCCTTGGGCAGAAGGAAGTTGCGGGCAAAGCCGTCCTTGACCTTGACGGTGTCGCCCATCTGGCCGAGGCGGGAAATGCGTTCGAGGAGAATGACGTCCATTTTCCTGTCCTTTCGTTGGCTGCAAAGGCAGCGAATAAAATTCAACGGGCAAGGAAGCAGGGAAGGGCGGTACCGCCGGTTTCGCTGTCCTGCCTGTCGTTGCGGCAGTTAGGGGCTCTTGAGGAGACCCAACTCGGGATTTTGAGACTTAACCGGCCACGCCCGTCGCGGCAGGAAAATTCTGGCCCGGGCGACAAAGCACCCGGGCCAGAAAGCAGATCACTTCACCACGTAGGGCAGCAGGCCGAGGAAGCGGGCGCGCTTGATCGCCTTGGCGAGTTCACGCTGCTTCTTCTGGCTGACGGCGGTGATGCGCGAAGGAACGATCTTGCCGCGCTCGGAAATGTAGCGCTGCAGCAGACGCACGTCCTTGTAGTCGATCTTCGGAGCGTTGGCGCCGGAGAACGGGCAGGTCTTGCGGCGGCGATGGAAGGGACGACGGGTCGGGATCTGATTGATGTCGACCATTATTCTGCACCCCCTTCAACACCTTCGCGCGGACGGCGCGGGCCACGATCACCACCGCCATCGCGGTCGCCGAAGCTGCGCGGGCCGCGATCACCACGGTCGCGGTCGCCGAAGCTGCGCGGACGATCGCCAAAGCCACCACGCTCGGAGCGCTCTTCGCGCTTCTGCATCATGGCGGAGACGCCTTCTTCATGCGCGTCGACCTTGATGGTCAGGAAGCGCAGAACGTCTTCGGACAGGCCCTGCTGGCGCTCGACTTCCTTGACGGCAGCCGACGGAGCGGTGATGTCCATAAGCGTGTAATACGCCTTGCGGTTCTTGTTGACGCGGTAGGTGAGGGACTTCAGTCCCCAGTTCTCGACCCGGCCAACCGACCCGCCTGCTGCAGTGATGATGCCCTTGTAGTGTTCGACAAGTGCATCGACCTGCTGCTGCGAGAGGTCCTGGCGGGCAAGAAACACATGTTCATAAAGAGCCATAGCTTTTGCCTTTCTTCGTTTCGATCTTCCGGTCCCGGCGGCTAGAGCCTCTGCGACCTCGCTGACCCTTCGAGGGCCTTACGGCCTCCTCAGGGGAAGAAAGGAGCACGACGAGACGGTCGAGAGCGGAGACACGGGAGGCGGAAGCGTTTTCGCTTCACACGGAGACTTTCAAGAAAGCCTCCGGCCCTCCGTTCAGCCCCCAGCTGGGACCGGCAGATGGCGGGCGTCTACATGCTAAGTGCGGCCAAGGCAAGGGGCGGGGCCAAAAATCCCGCCGAAATCGGCCATTTTCTTGGGTTTTTCGCCGCTCAGCCGAGTGCCTCGGGTTGCAGGAAAAGCGGCGAGCGGGTGCGGTCGGCAACGACTTTGTCGACCGTCTCGGGGAAGAAGCCCTTGGCGCCGCGGCGCTTGCCGAACATCATGTCGTATTGCAGCCAGCGGAAATCGCGGATCGCCGGGTCGAGCTGTTTTGCGCGCGACCAGTCGAACACCGACTCGCCTTCGCGTGGTAGCAGCACGTTGCGGTCGACGACCCGGAATCGGTCATGCAGGTCGCCAAGGAAACCGGTGTAGTAGGGGTGGCTGATGCCGGCGGTCTCGAGCACATGCAGAGGCAGGAAGGCCGGGCTGATCGAGCCGATGTCGCGCGCGGGACCTGTGCGGTTCGACCACACCACCAGCGGCGTTTCGTGCTGGACCAGCATCTCGCCGATCGCCGCCTTGCGCTTGGCAACCGGCTCTTTCATGAAGCCGGTCTCGACATAGACGGGCCCGAGCGGCGGCAGGTGGTCACCGAAGAAGGCGATCACGGTCGGGCGCTCGCGCTTGCTCGCCCAGTCCATCAGCCGCTTGAGGCCGCGGTCCGCGTCAGAAGCGCCCTCGGCATAGGTCAGGATCGAATCGCGTGCCCACTGCGTCGTTGCGGCCTCGACCTTGTGGGTCGTGTCGCTGTAGCGGTTCGGCTCGTAAGGGCCGTGGCTCTGCAGGGAGACCGCAAAGAAGAAGAACGGATGCTCGGTCGCATCGGCTTCGCGGATGATCTCTTCCATCAAGGCGGCGTCGGATGCCAGCGGCCCGCGCTTTTCGAGCGGCGGCAGGTTTTCTTCCGACATGAACTTGTCGAAGCCGAAGGCCTGGTAGACAGGCGCGCGGTTCCAGAACCAGCTGCCGAACGGATGGATGGCGCGGGTCTCGTAGCCTTCGCTCTTGAAGAAGGTGGCCAGCGAAGGCACCGGCGCGCGGACATATTGCTGGTAGGGAATGGAGCCGGCCGGCAGGAAGGCGTTGGAGAAACCGGTCAGGGCCTCGAACTCGACATTGGCGGTCATGCCGCCGAATTCGGGCGAAAAAACATGGCCCGACTGCGATGCGCGTGCATTCTTTATAGGATCGGGTGCGATCGATACGCCAGGCAGAAGCGTCGGATCCCAGAAGGATTCGCTCATCACGATGATGACGTCGGGCTTTTCCTCCGGCAGGGCCGCGACAGCCTGTTCAGGCCGGGCAATGGCGTCGATCGCCTTTTCGGAATAGCCCTCCGGCGCCTTGACCTTGGCCATCGGCACATTGAGCGCGAAGGCGATGGCAAAGCCATTGGAGGCGTAATTTTCCTTCTGGTCCCACATCATGGGGATGATCTGGAGGCGGTCGCGCGTCCACGAAAAGGTCGCGTAGTCCATGATCGAGACAAAGAAGGCGAGGGTTGGAATGGCGATAGCGAGACGCGAGACGCGGGCCCAAAGCGTCAAGGTCGGCATGCGGCGGCGCCAGTAGCGCCAGGCCAGCACAAGTAGCGAGATGCCCACGATCAGGCCGACGGCAATGCCGATGCCGGCGAGGGGCCGTTCACGAACGAGCAGCGGCATCAGTTCGACGATCTGACGGGCGTAGAGGAAATCCGTCGGGTAGAGCGGGTCGCCGAGATAGAGCGATTTCTGATGGCCGACGAAGGCGAGCACGAGTGCGACGGGCGCAACGATCAAAAGGCCATTATAGGGCCGCCCGAGAAGCGCATCGAGAGCGATGATCAAAAGGGCAAACAGGGCGACCGTCGTCCAGCTCGGCTTGAACGGCTGCTGGAAGAAGTTGAGGGTGTCGACGAAGGAGCCGCGCGCGACCAACTCGATGGCAAAGACCAGCACCGCCGAAACGGCGAGCGTGACCATGACCGAGCGCAGCACGCACAAAGTATAGGCACGCCGGCCACGCGCTCGCGCGGCCTCGTTTTCGTCATCTCTGACGACGGCCTTGCCGTCCGCCAATTGCTTTGCCAACTCAACTTCCCCGGGCGCTCGACAGCGGCGTCACGCAACTGTCACAAAACGGTCATCGAAAACCTAGCGCATATGGCAAAATTGAGAAGGATGAGGCAAACAAAAGGTGTTTCGTATTAATCATCTGTGATTATTTGCCCCAGCGGGGTCCCRAAGCCCTCAAGACTTGACTTCACGGTATCCATTGCGCCAGAGGCACAACGATGTGGCGTGATGCTTGTTCCCGAACGTGCAAGGGCGCTCCACGTGATAAGTCTGCGCATCGCACCCGGTGAAACCGATTCCGGTTCGGGCCGATGCGGCAAGTAGCCAGGAGACCAACATGGCCGTTGCATTCACTTTCCCGGGGCAGGGCAGCCAGGCTGTCGGCATGGGCAAGGAACTCGCCGATGCTTTTCCCGAAGCGCGCCGCGTGTTCGAAGAAGTCGATGATGCATTGGGCGAAAAACTTTCGAAGCTGATCTGGGAAGGTCCTGAAGAGACGCTGACGCTGACGGCCAACGCCCAGCCGGCGCTGATGGCGGTGTCGATGGCTGCCTTCAGGGCGCTGGAATCGCGCGGCCTGTCGCTCAAGGACAAGGTTTCATACGTCGCGGGGCACTCGCTCGGCGAGTATTCGGCACTAGCTGCCGCTGGCTTTGTTTCGGTCGCCGACGCGGCGCGCCTGCTGCGCATCCGCGGCGACGCCATGCAGGCGGCGGTGCCGGCCGGGCAGGGCGCGATGGCTGCGATCATCGGACTGGAGCAAGCCGATGTCGACGCCGCCTGTGCTGAGGCTGCCCAGGGTTCGGTGTGCCAGATCGCCAACGACAATGGCGGCGGCCAGCTGGTGATCTCGGGCGAGAAGGCGGCCGTCGAACGCGCCGCCAAGCTCTGCACCGAAAAGGGCGCCAAGCGCGCGCTGATGCTGCAGGTCTCAGCGCCTTTCCATTCGGCGCTGATGGCGCCGGCGGCTGAAAAAATGCGCGAAGCACTCGCCGGGGTGAAGAAGCATCCGCCGATCGTTCCGGTTGTCGCCAACGTCTCGGTTCAGCCGATCACCGATCCCGAAGAGATCGCCGCCCGCCTCGTCGAGCAGGTCACCGGCCGCGTGCGCTGGCGCGAGACGGTCGAATGGTTCGGCAACAACGGCGTCACCACACTTTACGAAGTGGGCGCCGGCAAGGTGTTGTCGGGCCTCGCCCGCCGCATCAACAAGGACATCGCAACGGCTGCGGTCAACAACCCGGCCGACATCGACGCGGCAATCGCCGCACTCGTCTGAACAATTCAATCGACCCGCCCGTGAAGGGCGATCTCTGAAAGGGATTGAAAAATGCTCGATCTGACCGGCCGCAAGGCACTCGTCACCGGCGCATCCGGGGGCATCGGCGAAGAAATCGCCCGCATCCTCCACAAGCAGGGCGCCATCGTTGGCCTGCACGGCACACGCGTTGAAAAGCTCGAGGCCCTGGCCAGCGAGCTCGGCGACCGCGTGAAACTGTTTCCGGCCAATCTCGCCGACCGCGATGAAGTCAAGGCGCTGGGCCAGAAGGCCGAGGCCGATCTCGAAGGCGTCGACATCCTGGTCAACAACGCCGGCATCACCAAGGACGGCCTGTTCGTGCGCATGTCCGACGCCGACTGGGACAGTGTCATCGAGATCAACCTGACGGCGATGTTCCGCCTGACGCGCGAGTTGACGCACCCGATGATGCGCCGCCGCCATGGCCGCATCATCAACATCACCTCGATCGTCGGCGTCACCGGCAATCCTGGCCAGACCAACTACTGTGCCTCCAAGGCGGGCATGATCGGCTTTTCCAAGTCGCTCGCCCAGGAGATCGCGACCCGCAACATCACCGTCAATTGCGTCGCCCCCGGCTTCATCGAATCGGCAATGACGGAGAAGCTCAACGACAAGCAGAAAGAGACGATCATGGCCGCGATCCCGGCCAAGCGCATGGGCACCGGCAAGGAAGTTGCTTCGGCCGTCGCTTATCTCGCTTCCAACGAAGCAGCTTATGTCACTGGCCAGACAATCCATGTAAATGGCGGCATGGCGATGATCTGATTGACGCAATAGGCCGGGATAACCGGCCCTTTTGCCTTGGACGCGGTGAAGTTTTCGTGTATTGCCGCGCTCCATCAGGTGGCCGGGCCGAAACCGGACCGCCACCCGAGCGCTTGGGAAAGCGCAGATTACAGCTTGATTAGCGGCAATCCGCCCGCTAACGAAGACCTAACAAACATCAGACTGAGGATGCCCACATGAG
>NZ_JBFUKO010000156.1:0-9623 GCF_056400805.1 Aminobacter sp. P4_H6_2 | reverse complement strand
TTGGTAGGCTGCGTGGAATCCCGGCTGTTCCAACAGCAGAGTTTGCTTTGTTGCCCGAATTGCGATTGGAGATTCTGCGTGAAGGAGAGTGGGCGGCCATTGAAGAGGTGGTGAAAGTTGCTCGAAGTCGCATCACGGAATTGGAGGGGGTGCCGATTGAAAAGACCGAAGACGCTGTTCCTGAGCTGCTCAAGCGTTTGGAAGTCGTTCGCTCAGATATAGACTTGCTAAGTGCTCAACTTGAATCGGTGCGTGCCGAGGCTGGCCTCGAGCATCATGAGCAGCAAGCAATTCGCCTGCGGCTCGAAACGCTGGGAGCAGATTTAAAGCGAAACCAGGATGCCCTTAAATTGCGACGTTTGGGCTCGGACCTAGGGCGCGCTGCCGGGGAACATGTCTGTCCGACCTGTCATCAAGACATCACAAGCGAACTATTGCCTGCGGTTGAGGCTGTCGGCATGGGGCTGGACGAGAACATTGCGTTCGTAAAATCTCAGATCGACCTCTATCGTGTTGCCTTGGACGCGACAAACGAGAGGGTGCGGGATTGGGCAGCCCGCTACAAAGCCAAGACCGATGAACTGCGAGAGCGGCAGGCGGAGCTTCGCAGTTTGAAACAGGCGATAGTGCAGCCCAGCGCGGCGCCGTCCCGTGTCGTAATCGAAGAAATTGTTCGCCTGCAATCGTTTATCGATCGGGTTGGCTCATTTGAAGAAGCATCGATGATTGCCACCGACGAACTTCAAACGATTGCCATAGAATGGGCACGGTTACAGGACGAATTGAAGGCATTGCCTGTCGACGAGCTGACGTCTGATGACGCCGCCAAGATCAATGCACTGGAAACTTCGGTACAAAAAAGGCTTCAGGCATATGGCTTCAGGTCATTTCAGCCAACTGAGATCGTACTATCGAGAGAGAACGTAAGGCCACTTGCGTTGACACGAGACGAGGATGGCAATGTCATTGAACGAGAAATTGCCTTCGAAGTGTCCGCCAGCGACGCAGTAAGACTCAAGTGGGCATATTATCTATCGCTACTTCAACTAGGTGGCGGTACGAACCATGCCGGATTGATTATTCTTGACGAACCAGGGCAGCAGGAAGTGGATATGAACAGCCTGTATGCGTTCTTGCAAGACGGGGCTCGACAGAAGGTACAAAGTAGGCAGATAATAATCTCTACCTCAGAGCCGCTTACTGCGATTAAATCTGCGGTAGGAGAAAGCGCAAATATTGTTGCGTTTGATGGATTTATTCTTCAGCCGTTGATGTAATTGATTTCGAAGTCATCTGAGGCGGAGCTACTGAAATCCGCATGTCCTGACTTTCCGGGCAACTGCGATGCGCTTACATTGGCGTCGAACCCTCGGCGCCCATGATTGAACTTGCGTGACCAAATCCCTCTCCAAGTCCTGGCTCTTCGGCCTCGCGCTCTGGCTCGCGGCACTTGCGACATTCGCGCTTTATTCGGTGGAGGCGTCGCGGCAGCGTTTGGCGGGTGAGTTGGAGGTGACCGGGCGGACTTTGCACCGGCTGATTTCGCAGCGCGCGGCACAGCATGACGCGCATATGACCAGCCTGATCGCGCTGACCAGCGCCGACGCGCCCTTGGGCGCCGTGCGGCAGGTGATGGAGAGCATTTCAAGGTTTTATCCGCGCATCGCCTGGATCGCGCTGGTTTCGTTCGATGGCGCGGGCGGGGTCAAGACGCTGGTCGAGGTGCCCGGCGGCGAGGACCTTGCGCCGCTGCGCGGGGCGATCGGCGAACAGCTGCGCGGCAAGATATCAGTGCATGCGAGTGGGAATGGGCGGTATCTTCTGGCCAAGCGCGCGCAGGCACCTTCCGATGCGGTGCTGGTGTTCGGCATCGACGCCGGGCTTTTGCTGGAGCCGGAGGAGCGGCCTGATTGGGCGCATCTGAGGCTTGTGCTCGACGGGCAGGAACTGCTCGACCTGCCTGCGGCTTCCGGCGCGGGCGCTTCTTTCGTTGCGCCGCCGCATTTCGAAAAAATTGTCGACGGCGAGGGGCAGCAGATCCTGCTTTCGCTCGACCGGGCCTTGCCGCTCGACGAGCTTTTGCCGCTGCGTTCGTTGCTGGGGTTTGCAGCCCTTGCCGGGTTGGCGTCGTTTGCGCTGATGTTTGCCTTGCGGCAGCGGGCGGCGGCGCAAAAATCGCAGCAGGCGGCAAGGCAGGCGGAGGCGCGCGCGCTGTTGCAGGAGCGGGAAACGCTTCTGGCGCATGCCTCGCGCGTCAACGCCATGGGGGAGCTGGCGTCCGGCATCGCGCACGAGCTGACGCAGCCGCTGACGGCGGTGCTGAGCCGCAGCCAGGCGGCACTGAGGCTTGCGGGCGCCGAAAAACCCGATCTCGGGCTGATTTCGCAGGCGCTCGACGTCAATGTGCGCGAGGCCAAGCGCGCCGGCGAGATGCTGAAACGCATGCGCGACTATGCCTCCAACAAGGCGCCGGAGCCAAAGCCAAGCGCACTCAACGGGATCGTGAGCGAGATCGTGGCGCTGACGGCTGCCGATCTCGAACGGCGCGGCATCAAGCTCGAGCTTGAGCTTGCGGCGGAGGCGCCGGTCGCGGTGGTCGACGCCATCGAGATGGAGCAGGTGCTGCACAATCTGATCCGCAACGCCGCCGACGCGCTGGAAGGGGCCGGCACGGCTGCGGCGCGGATCACCATCGAAACGCAGGCAATGGGCAAGGTGGCGACGATATCAGTCAGCGACAACGGGCCGGGGATAGCAGCCGAGGTRCTGCCCAAGCTGTTTGTGCCGTTCTTCACCACCAAGGCCGACGGCATGGGGCTGGGGCTGTCGCTGTGCGCCACGCTGGTGGAGCGGGTCGACGGGCGGATCGAGGCGGAAAACGCAGCCGGCGGCGGCGCGCGGTTTGTCATCACGCTGCCGAGGGTAGGGGCATGAGCCGGTATCAGGTCTATCTGATCGACGACGACGAGGCGGTGCGCGAGGCGATCGCCTTCCTGCTCGGCACCTATGGCATCGATGTCGAGACCTTTGGCGACCCGCAGACGTTTCTGGCGCATGTCGACGAGGCGAGGCCGGGGTGCCTGGTGGTCGATCTGCGCATGCCGCTGGTTTCAGGGCTGCAACTGCACCAGAAGCTCAGTGAGCGCGGCATCGACTGGCCGACCGTGATGATCACTGGGCATGGCGACGTCGCCGCCTGCCGGCGCGCCTTCAAGGCCGGCATCCAGGATTTCCTGACCAAGCCGGTCGATGGCGAGGTGCTGGTCGAAGCGCTGCAGCAGGGTTTTTTGAGCCTCGACGAAAGGCTCGAAAAGCGCGAGGCACGGGCGCTTTTGGCCAGGCTCACGGAGCGCGAGCGCGAGGTGCTGGACATGGTGGCACGCGGCTGGGCGAGCAAGGAGGTGGCGCAAGCGCTCGACGTGTCGGTGCGCACCATCGACGCGCACCGGGCGAAGATCGCGGAGAAGCTCGGCACCAGCTCGGTGGCCGAGTTCGTGCGGCTGACGCTTCTTAGTGGGGCATGATCTTATCCGAAAACCGGCTTCCACTTTTCGGGATCATGCCCTGACGGGTGCGGCTAGGTAGCCCTACCTAGGGCAGGTGGTGGCATCGCGGATTCTGCCGGGCGGATGGTTTGGCTAGTTCTTGCCTCGGACAAGCGAAACGCTTCGTCCGAACAAAGGACAGGAACCATGATCAAGAGCATCCTCCTCGCCGCTTCCGCCCTCGTTGCCGTCAGCACCGCCGCAAAGGCCGAGTTGCTGACCGAAAAGAACATCCCGGCAAGCCTCGCCGTCGAGATCGCCCAGAACGCGGTCGCCGCATGTGCTGCCGACAAGTACAATGTGACGGCAGCCGTGGTCGACCGCGCCGGCGTGCTGCGCGCGCTCGTCCGCGCCGACAATGCCGGCACCCACACCGTCGAAGCCGCGCGCGCCAAGGCGTTCACCTCGTCGTCGTCGCGCACGCCGACCTCGAAGATGGCCGAAAACGTCGCCAAGAACCCGGCCGCTGCCGAACTCGTCAACATCGAGGGCTTCCTGGTGCTGGCCGGCGGCGTGCCGATCAAGGCAGGCGATGCGGTGATCGGCGCTGTCGGCGTCGGTGGCGCACCGGGCGGCAATTTCGACGAGGCGTGCGCTGTTGCAGCACTTGAAAAGGTCGCCGACCAGCTGAAATAAGCTCGGCCAGAAATGACCAGCCCCGCTCCCGGTTTGATCCGGAGCGGGGCTTTTTTGCGTGTCGTTGCCGGCGAAACGGCCTGTTTGCGGGCAGTTCCAAAATCGTTGCGGTGGCCGGCGAATACGTCTATATACGGGCCGAATTTCCCATTTTCTGGTGGTCTTGATCCACCGCCCGCGTGAGGGACGCGGGCGAGCGAAGAGGATATATCGCATGGCCAATACGCTGCTTATGCCCAAGGCGACCGCTGTCTGGCTGGTCGACAATACCGGGCTGTCGTTCGACCAGATCGCGCAGTTCTGCTCGCTGCACCCGCTCGAGGTGAAGGCGATCGCCGACGGCGAATCGGCCCAGGGCATCAAGGGCATGGACCCGATCATGACCGGCCAGCTGACGCGCGCCGAGATCGCCAAGGGCGAGGGCGACCCCAACCACCGCCTCAAGCTGTCGGAGCCCAAGGTTCGCGTGCCCGAGACCAAGCGCAAGGGCCCGCGCTACACGCCGCTGTCCAAGCGCCAGGATCGCCCGAACGCCATCTACTGGCTGGTCAAGAACCATCCCGAGCTCAAGGACGCGCAGATCTCGCGTCTCGTCGGCACGACCAAGGCGACGATCGAGCAGATCCGCGAGCGCAAGCACTGGAACATGGCGACGCTGTCGCCGCTCGATCCGGTGGCGCTCGGCCTGTGCTCGCAGATCGACCTCGACATCGAAGTGCAGCGCGCCTCGCGCGGCCGCGAAGCTCCGGCACCGACCGGCGATACGCTGTTGCCGGCAGCGCTGACCGAGCGCCTGACGCCGCAGCAGGCCGCACCCAAGGACGAGGACAAGGAACTCGACGCCAACGCGGTGTTCGCCAAGCTCACCGCGCTCAGGTCGAAGACGCCAGACGAAGACGAAGACGACAAGTTCTGAGCTTTTTGCTCACCGTCATCAAAAAGGCCCCGCATTGCGGGGCCTTTTTTGTTTCGCTGGTGGTGGAGGATTCAGGTCAGTCCGACAGGCGCGGTGCTGGCATATCGCGGCCGAACCGGTGCAGGATGAGGCTGGGCGATTGGCCCGCTACCGGGGCGGTGAAGGTGATGGCGGCGTCGACTTCCTTGGTGAAGAAGCGATGCCCGCCTTCTGGAAACAGCCGTAGCCTGGGCTGGCCGGTGAACTGGCCAAACAGGCTTTCTCCGTCGCGGATGATAGTGAGCACTACGTCGGGCGCGAGCTGGTACCGACCGACGTAGATGTCGAAGAGCTTGGGATCGACGGTGGACTCGGTGTGGCGCGGCTTGGGCTTGGTCAGCGGGATCTCGGGATTGAGCAGATGCAGTCCGATATCGCTGACGCCAGTGTTGGCGTTGGACAGGACAACGACGCCTGTCTTCATGCCGGGGTGGATGCCGATGAAGGCACTGTAGCCACCGGTGCCGCCATCGTGCCAGGCGATCTCGCCATTGCTGCTTTTCGTGACGATCCAGCCAAGGGCCGCGGAGGTCTCTTGTTCGCCGATCGCCCGGCGCGTCGCCAGCGTATCTGCCAGGGCCGCCGTCAGTGGCGTCTTGTCCGTGCTGAGCGTCATGGCGAGGAAGGTCAACAGGTCGCTCGCCGTCGAGCGCAAGGCACCCGCGCCGGCAAATGCCGGCAGGTCCCAGTTGGGCGCGATTTCCAGCACCTCGTTGTGGCCGGTCGCCATGCGCCCACTCAGGCGCGGCGAAAGCTCGATCGCAGTGCTGTGCATGGCGAGCCGGCCAGTTATGCGCTCCTGAACCAGGGCCTCATAGCCTTTGCCGGCGCGCTGGGTGAGCGCCTGGCCGAGCAGGCCGGCTCCGAGATTCGAGTATTCATATTCGGAGCCGATGTCGCGCGGCAGCGTGTAGGCCGAAACGAAGGCATACATCTGTTCGGTCGTGTAGTCGGCATAGGGGTTGGTTTCGTTGGTCGGCTCGAAATTATCGGGCATGCGTGGCAGGCCTGACATGTGCGTGGCGAGATCGGCGAGCGTGATCACCTTGCCGTCGCGTTCGGGAATGGCGACGTTCATGGGCAGGTATTTGGCGACCGGGTCGTTGAGCGCAACTTCGCTGCGCCGTGCCATTTCAGCAAGCAACAAGCCGGTAAAGACCTTGGTGACCGAGCCGATTTCGTAAACCGTGTCGCCATCGACCGGGCGCGGATCGACGCCGCCGAAGCTGCCATGGGCGATGATGCTGCGCCCGCTTGGCCCGATGGTGCCAACGACAATGCCGACGCTTTGCTTCTGGACGTCGATCCTGTCGGCGAGGATACGGCTGATCTCCGCATCGGCGGGAAATGGGGCGGTTGAGGCGTTGGATGGCGCTGTCGCGATGAATGGCCGTCCCATCTTGCGGTCGAGATAGAGCAGGCCGCCAGCGAAGGCGGCGACAGTGGCTATCGAGGCGGCGGCTACGATGGCGCCCGAGAGGGCGGAAGCTTGTCTTTTCATTTCGGTGCTGTCTCTGGGTGGCGCGGGCATGCCGGCGTTGAATCTGTGAGCAGGCAGGCGTGTTTGGCGCTTGCAGATTGCAAGAGCATTGCGACCGTCGAAGCCCATGCGGGTTGTCGGGACGCTGATCCGGGCGCATGATCGCGAGGCGTGCAAGAAGGTCGATCTCATGCCCGGAGGTGGCTGTGATGAGCGGATCCGCTGCATTCGACGCCTGGAGCGCCGGCAAGAACTACGAACATTATATGGGCCGGTGGAGCCGGCTGGTGGCGGCGAAATTCGTTGCCTGGCTGGCACCGCCGCGAGCGGCCGATTGGCTCGAGATCGGTTGCGGAACAGGTGCGCTGACATCAGCCATATTGGCGGAGGCTACGCCACGCTCGATCCTGTCGATCGACCAGTCGGCGGACTTTGTTGCTCATGCGCGCCAAGCGATCGACGACGACCGTGCGCGTTTCGAGGTAGCGGATGCGCTCAAGCTTCCGGCAGACGCCGCCAGCATCGATGTCGTCGCCTCGGCGCTGGTGTTCAACTTCATCCCCGACAGGCCGGCAGCACTGGCCGAGATGCAAAGGGTGCTCAAGCCTGACGGGTTGCTGTCGTTTTATGTCTGGGATTATCCCGGCGGCGGCATCGGTTTCATCAACCAGTTCTGGAAGGCAGCCATGGACATCGACCCGAACGTGGAAATKCTCAGCGAGGGCAAGCGGTTTCCGTTTTGCACCAGACACGGCTTGGTGGGCCTCGTCCAGCAAGCCGGATTGCGCGACGTTGTCATCGCGCCGATCGAGATAGAAACTCGGTTCGAGGATTTCGAGGCGTTCTGGCTGCCGTTCACGCTAGGTGCTGGCCCGGCCCCCGGCTACTGCATGAGCCTGAGCGAAAATGACAGGGCAAGGCTTAAGGCGCGGCTTGCCGAGCGCCTGGGATCGAGCGGGCCGGTGGAGCTTGTCGCGAGGGCCTGGATGGTCAAGGCGCATAGGTCGCGGTAGGTGCAGCGGGTTGCTTGCTTTTGTAACGACGTGTAGCTACATTGTGGCTACGTGGAGTGACCCAGATGAGCACCGATACTGTCGTTCGCGCTCGAATCGACGCGGCAACCAAAGAACAGGCCACCGAAGCGTTGGCGGCGATGGGCCTTTCAGTATCCGACGCCATCCGTCTGCTGTTGACGCGTGTCGCTGCTGACAAAGAATTTCCGTTCCCTGTGAAGGTACCGAACGCTACCACACGCAAGGCGATGGTCGAGCTGGAAGCTGGCAAGGGCAAGCGCTTCTCGACGGCTGAAGAGCTGTTCGAGGACCTTGGCATCTAAGTGCTGACGCCAGTCAGTTCTACGCAGTTTCGGCGAGATGTGAAGCGAGCCGAAAAACGTGGAAAAGACACGGCGAAGCTGCGGGATCTTTTGAAGTTGCTGATCGCCGCGAGCGAGCTACCCGACCGCTACAAAGACCATCCTTTGAAGGGTGATTGGAAAGGCTATCGCGATGCTCATATCGAACCGGACTGGCTCCTGATTTATCGGATCGTCGGCGATGAGTTGCATCTGGTTCGGACCGGCTCCCATTCTGATCTCTTTCAAGAGTGAGCGTTCATTCGCAAAAGCGAGCGGACGCGCCGAACCGCGGCCGGCTTCGTCGCCGTAGTCGAGATTGAGCACCTGGCACTTTCGACAGCGTGCTCGATCAGGTCGATCGCCGCGCCGTCGGCAGCACTGGAGTTAGCCAGCAGCAATAAACTTCAAGATGCCGGCGATTCCTGATCCGGTAGCRCCGCCCTTCTGATCGGACGGGTGGTTGATGCCGTCCATGACGGGGATCTCAGTGAAGTCGAACGGGCTGATGCCCTCGAGGCAGGCCGCGTTGACGCCGTATTGGTTCTGGTTCGACCGCCGCTGGTGATGGGTGTAGATGCCGCATTTCGAGCAGAAGTAATGCTTCGCCGCCATTGTGTTGAACTGGTAGATGGTCAGTGCATCTGCGCCCTGGACGACATCGACGCCGCCAAGATCGGCAGAGAGGGCGACAGCGCCTTTCATGCGGCAGTAGGAACAGGTGCAGCGGCGGGCCGTTCGGAGGCCGTCACTCAATCGGACGCGCAGGCGGACGGTCCCGCAGTGGCAAGCGCCATTAATCTCACTGATGTCCATATCCATGCACGATACCCCTCTGGTCATGTGTTCTGCTCACTGACCGCGAAGTCATTCAATTTCAAGGCCTTGTTTCGTTTGATGATAGGGTCAACAGAAAAAAGGCCCGGCTTTGGGCCGGGCCAGCTCAGCGGGACTGACGATGGGAGGATGCGTCAGCCGCGGGAATTTCGATCCGGTGTGCCGAAGGATTCGCTGCGTTCGACGCTGCGGTAATAGTCGMCGAGCAGCTTGCCGCGTTCGGGCTTGAAGGTGCGGCTGGCCAAGGCGACCGAAGAAATGCGGTCAATGCGGAAGGCGCGGAAATCGTTGCGCATCTCGCACCAGGCGATCAGCGTCCAGACCTTGCCCCAGAACCACAGGCCGAGCGGGCGCACCTCACGCGCCGAGCCGCTGCCGGCTTCGTCGCTGTAATCGAGCTTGAGCACCTGGCGCTTTTCGACGGCGCGCTCGATCAGGTCGATCGCTTCGCGGTCGGCATCGGAGACCACCCACATCGGCGCGTGGATTTCGGTACGGGCGATGCGATCCTTTTCGGAGTCGGGCAATACCGCGCCGATCTTGACCAGCGCCTCGTCGGCGGCACGCGCCATTGCGGCACCGCCAAAGGCGCGGACCATGCGAGCGCCGGCAACCAAAGCTACGATTTCATCTCGTGTGAACATCAGCGGCGGAAGGTCGAAACCCTCCCTCATCATATAGCCCACGCCAGCCTCGCCATCGATCGGCACGCCCGTCGATTGCAGGTCGGCGATGTCGCGATAGATCGTGCGCTCGGAAACCTCGAGCCACGCGCCCAGCTTGTGCGCGGTGACCAGGCGGCCACCACGGAGATGC
>NZ_JBFUKO010000155.1:0-9650 GCF_056400805.1 Aminobacter sp. P4_H6_2 | reverse complement strand
CGCGCGAAGTGGCGCTTTTGATCTGCCGCGGCCAATCCAACAAACRGATCGCCCGGGCGCTGGGGATTTCGGCATATACGGTCAAGGATCACGTCGGCAAACTTTGCCAGCGACTTCACGCCCACAACCGAACCGAACTGGTCCAGCGACTGCTGACAACCCACTAAGTAACCAGTCCAACCTCACCGTGGGCGTCGGCCCTCTTTACAGGCAGAAATTCCGAAATCACCGGACTGCGCCGTCCAGCGGCGCAGTCAGATTCTTGGAACCTCGCTTGTTCCCTCACGGAGCAGGCGGAGGCCATCAGCGCCGAAAGTGCTGCTATTCAGATTCGACGCCCAAGGTGGTTGTCATGGCTTGAGCTCGCGTTTTCCATAGCCGCCACCGGTCGGCGTGCTGATGGAGATCGCTTCCCCGGGCTGCAGAACGGTCTGGTCGCACCCGCCAAGCGTTTCGATCTTCCCGTCTATGCGGCGCACGGTGTTTGATCCGCATTCACCTGGCGCACCACCTTCAAGTCCGAACGGTGGGATACGGCGATGGCCACTCAGGATCGCGACATCGAGCGTCTGCATGGCGCGGATTGTGCGCAGCGTTCCATCGCCTGCTGAGAATTCACCCTTTCCGCCTGAACCCTTGCGAATATGGAAGTCTTCCAGCACCACCGGAAAACGYGTTTCCAGAATTTCGGGATCAGTCAGGCGCGAATTGGTCATGTGGGTGTGAACCGCGTCCGCCCCGTTAAATCCCGGACCTGCAGGCGCGCCAGAGCAAATCGTCTCGTAATACTGATACTCGTCATTGCCCAAGGTCAGGTTGTTCATCGTCCCTTGCGCGGCCGCCATCGCACCGGTCGCGCCAAACAGGCAGTTCGTCACCGCCTGGCTGACCTCGACATTGCCTGCGACCACGGCGGCCGGATAGCGCGGCGACAGCATCGAGCCTGCCGGAACGATCAGCCGGATCGGACGCAGGCAACCAGCGTTCATCGGAATATCGCCGGCAACGAGCACGCGGAAGACATAGAGCACCGCGGCACGCGTGACCGGTTCGGGCGCGTTGAAATTGTCGCCACGCTGGTCCGAGGTTCCGGTGAAATCGACAGTGGCCTCGCGCTTTTGCCGGTCTATGGTGATTTTCACCTCGATCCTGCAGCCCTGGTCCATCTCGTAGCTGAAAGTGCCGTCCGGCAGCCGATCGAGCACCAGGCGCACACTTTCAGCGGCATTGTCCTGAACATGCCCCATATAGGCTTCGACAACATCCTCGCCGAACTGGGCGAGCATCTTGTTCAGCTCCGCGACACCCTTTTCGTTCGCCGCGACCTGCGCCTTCAGATCGTTGATGTTCTGGATGACGTTGCGCACTGGATATGTGCCGCCGGTCAACAGGCTCGTAAGTTCCTTCTCGCGGAAGATGCCCCGATCCAGCAGCTTGAAATTGTCGATATAGACGCCTTCCTGCTCGATCGTGGTTGCCAAAGGCGACATCGAACCCGGCGCGATACCCCCAATGTCGGCATGATGGCCGCGGCTGGCGACCCAGAAGCGGATTGTCTTGCCGTCCGTGTTGAACACCGGCGTGCAGACGGTGAGATCTGGCAGATGCGTGCCGCCATTGTAGGGAGCGTTCAGCAAGAACACGTCACCGGGATGGATGACCGGATTTTCGCGGATTGCTGTTGCGATCGAGGCGTCCATGGATCCCAGATGCACCGGCATATGTGGGGCATTGGCGACCAGATTGCCGCTGGCGTCAAAGACCGCGCAGGAAAAGTCGAGGCGTTCCTTGATGTTGACCGAATAGGCGG
Organism: Aminobacter sp. P4_H6_2; assembly: GCF_056400805.1. Classification (NCBI taxonomy): domain Bacteria; kingdom Pseudomonadati; phylum Pseudomonadota; class Alphaproteobacteria; order Hyphomicrobiales; family Phyllobacteriaceae; genus Aminobacter; species Aminobacter sp. P4_H6_2. The sequence goes on along the minus strand of NZ_JBFUKO010000155.1, from coordinate 7,840 downwards.
TGTTCTGCAGGGTCACGCCCATTTGCTCGGCAATCGACATGAAGAGATTGTTGAATATCTCCAGCATGACAGGGTCCGCCGCCGTCCCGATGGCAGTGGTCGCAGGAAGCGGCACGATGCGCTCTAAAACGATATGATCTCGCACGGTCAGTTGAGCCTGCCAGCCATCCTCGACGACGATGGTCTGGTTGCTCTCGATGATGATCGCCGGACCGTTGACGCGGTTGCCCACAGCCATTTCCGAACGCAGCACAACACCCGCATCGTGGAATGTGCCCTGCGAGAAGAAGCGCGTGCGGCGTGCCGGGATGACCTCGGAGTCATCTGCGGCACCCTGGGAGAAGTCGATCTCCGCACCGCTACCGCCGACCGATTCGACCTCGACAGCCTCGATGACCAGTGCCTTTGTTGTGTCGATGAAACCGAAGCGGCTCTTGTGAAGCTGCTCGAACTCGGCACGCAGGCGCTCCGGCGTATCGAGGTCAGGGAATGTCGCCTCAACGGCGATTGCCGTATCGGTGCCGGCATAGCGGATGTGGGCCCGCAGAAAGGTCTTTGCAGCACTTTCGGTGATGCCTTGCGCAGCTAGATTGGCAAGGCAATCGCGCTGCAATTCCAGCCCGAGATCGAGCAAGGCCCGTGACGCGGCCGCATCGAGATCGACGCCGAGCGCCTTCTGGCGCGTGGCGCGGATATCGGCCAGCCCCATGCCGTAGGCCGACAGCAGGCCGGACATCGGGTGCAGCAGAATGCTCTTCATGCCAAGCGCGTCGGCAACCAGGCAGGCATGCTGGCCGCCAGCGCCACCGAAGCAGTTGAGCGCATAGCGCGTCACGTCATACCCGCGCTGGACGGAGATCTTCTTGATCGCCTCAACCATATTGGCGACCGCGATCCGGATGAAACCGTCGGCAACGTCTTCCGGCGTGCGCCCGTCGCCAAGTTCGTCGGCGACCTGGGTAAAGTGCGTGCGAACTGTCTCTACGTCGAGACGCTCGTTCTGCTGCGGTCCGAAAAGGGCCGGAAAATAATCCGGAATAAGTTTGCCGACCATCACATTGGCATCGGTTACGGCAAGCGGACCACCATTACGGTAACATGCGGGACCTGGATTTGCGCCCGCGGAATCAGGGCCAACCCGGAAGCGACCGCCATCAGCATGCAAAATTGAGCCGCCGCCCGCTGCAACCGTATGAATCAGCATCATCGGTGCACGCACACGCACGCCCGCGACCTGTGTTTCAAATGCACGTTCATATTCGCCATCGAAATGGGCAACGTCGGTCGAGGTGCCGCCCATATCGAAGCCGATGACTTTCGGGAAACCAGCAGACGCACCCGTGCGCGCAAGACCGACGACACCACCGGCAGGACCCGACAAAATGGCATCTTTTCCCTGGAATAGATTGGCCGCGGTCAGTCCGCCCGACGACATCATGAACATGACGCGCGCGCCGGTGCGCTCCACGTCGAGTTCGCGCGATACCTGGGCCACATAACGCGACAGGACCGGCGACAGATAGGCGTCGACGACTGTCGTATCGCCGCGGCYAACGAACTTAACCAGCGGCGAAACCTCATGGCTGACGGATACCTGCGCAAAGCCGATCTCACGGGCCACACGGGCGAGAATCTCTTCATGCTGCGGGAATTTATAGGCGTGCATCAGAACGATGGCGATGCAGTCATAGCCTTGATCGCGCAGGCTTTTCAGCGCGGCGAGGGCTGAATTTTCATCGAGCGCCGTTTCCACCCGGCCATCGCCCAGGATACGCTCGTCCATCTCGACGACCGTGTCGTAAAGCGCCTCGGGCTTCAGGATTTCGGAAGCGAAAATATCCTTGCGCTCCTGGTATCCGATGCGCAACGCGTCGCGGAAACCTCTCGTGGTGACCAGTGCCAGCCGCTCGCCCTTGCGCTCCAAAAGCGCGTTGGTCGCGACTGTCGTGCCCATGCGGACTTCGTGGATCAGCCCAGCCGGAATTGGCTCGCTGGCCTCAAGGCCGAGATGCAGGCGGATGCCATGCACGGCGGCGTCACGGTATGCCTCCGGGTTCTCCGACAGAACCTTGCGGGCGTGCAGCTTGCCCTGCGGATCCTTGCCGATGACATCGGTGAACGTGCCACCGCGGTCGATCCAGAAATCCCACGATCCATTCTGTCCGTTCATATCCGACATCCCGAATTTCTGCCGCCTAAATAGGCACGCTCAAAAATGAACCAGCAAACATTGACAAATTATCGATAAAGTGGTGACGATATGTCCGTCAAGATGGGGGCAGGCAGATGGTCACAAAAGAGAAGCGGGAGCCGGGCGAGCTGGAAAGGCTCGAAACGACTCTGCCTAAGCACCTTCAGCCCATTCCATCGATCGGCCCGATCGTGTCGTCGTCGCATCTGGCCGAGGGCGCGTCGCCTGGCCTCTCCGAGGTCGAATACGGCTTGATCCTTGCAAGCCATGCTTTTTCCCGCTGGATGGTGCGCTGCATGTCGGCGGCCGGACTGCCCAACCTGTCGTCCATGGAAGTGCTGATCCTGCATTCCATTCGCCACCGCGGCCGCGAAAAGAAGCTCGCCGACATCTGCCTCGTGCTCGACATCGAAGACACGCACGTCGTCACCTACGCCATCCGCAAGCTCGAGGCGGCTGGTCTTTTGACTTCCGGCAAGGCGGCGAAGGAAAAGACGGTGCGGATTACCGAAAAGGGTGCTGAGGCCTGCGCTCGCTATGCCCAGATCCGCGAACGGCTTCTGGTCGACTCGACCGCGAACGCCCGTCCGTCGGAAGAAACATTATCGGAAATCGCAGCCGTCCTTCGCTTCATGTCGGGCGCGTTCAATCAGGCGGCGCGTGCCGCAACGACATTGTAAGGAACTGCGCTTGAACGAGGCCACTACCACCCCGCTCATCTCCGTCGAGGATCTATCCGTTGCGTTCGGCGCCGCGCGTGTCGTCGAGAATCTGGACTTCTCGGTCGCGCCGGGAAGAACCCTGGCGATCGTCGGTGAATCCGGTTCGGGCAAGTCCGTCACCTCGCTTTCGATGATGCGGCTCGCCGACATCATGGGCGCAAAATTTCCGACCGGGCGCATCACGTTCAACGGGGTGAAAGGCAGCATCGATCTGCTGCAGGCCTCGCAAAAGGAGATGCGTTCAATTCGCGGCAAGGAGATCGCAATGATCTTCCAGGAGCCGATGACCTCGCTCAATCCTGTGTTCACCATCGGTGACCAGATCAGCGAAGTGCTGATGCTGCACGAAAAGATGAGCAAGAATGCAGCACTTGTGGAGGCAAGGCGCCTGCTCGACATGGTGCGTCTGCCGGATTCAGGCGAACTGCTCGGCCGTTATCCACACCAGCTTTCCGGTGGCATGCGCCAACGCGTGATGATCGCCATGGCGCTCGCATGTCGGCCCAAGCTGTTAATCGCCGATGAGCCGACGACAGCGCTCGACGTAACCATCCAGGCCCAGATCCTCAACATCATGCGCGATCTGCAAAAAGAGCTCGGCATGGCGATGATTTTCATCACCCATGACATGGGCGTGGTCGCCGAGATGGCCGACGATGTCGTGGTCATGTGGAAAGGCAAAAAGGTCGAGCAGGGGCCGGTGCGCGAGATCTTCGCAAATCCGCAGCACCCCTATACGCGTATGCTGCTTGGATCGGTGCCGAAGCTTGGCAGTCTTGAAGGCCAGGACTTCCCAAAACGCATGCCGTTGACCATTCTCGAAGATGGCCAGCCAAAACTGGTCGGTACTGAGCGCATCCAGGACACGCCTAGATATGACGCTCCGGCGCTTCTGTCGGTTCGCGATCTCGTCGTCCGTTTCAATGTCAAGAAAGGCATTTTCGGCGGAGTGACGCATCGCGTGCACGCGGTCGAGGAGGTCAGTTTCGATATTCACCCTGGCGAGACGCTGGCTCTGGTTGGTGAATCCGGCTCTGGAAAATCCACCATCGGACGCGCCATCCAGCAATTGCAGAAGGCCACCTCAGGCCAGATCACTTTCGGTGGCAAATCATTGGCGCAGATGAATGCCGTCGAGCGCCATCGCTTGCTTCAGGAAGTCCAGTACATCTTCCAGGACCCTTTTGCCTCGCTGGACCCTCGCAAGACGGTCGGTTTCTCCATTGCCGAGCCAATTCGCACGCATGGATTGATTTCTGGCAACGCAGAGATCCGCAAGCGCGTCGACGGGCTGCTGGAACGTGTCGGCCTGACATCGGCGCATGCAGAACGCTACCCGCACGAATTTTCTGGTGGCCAGCGCCAGCGCGTCTGCATCGCGCGCGCTCTCGCCTCCGACCCCAAGCTGATCATAGCCGACGAGGCATTGTCGGCCCTCGACGTCTCGATCCAGGCGCAGATCATCAACCTGTTCATGGAACTGCAGGCCGAACGGGGCCTGGCCTATCTGTTCATCAGCCACGATATGGCCGTCGTCGAAAAAATGAGCCACCGCGTTGCTGTTCTGTATCTGGGCCAGATCATGGAACTCGGCAGCCGCCGCCAGGTCTTCGAAACACCCACCCATGCATATACGCGCAAGCTGCTTTCGGCTGTCCCGGTCGCGGATCCAACGCGCAAGCGCGGCACGGCAATGATGGAAGGCGACATCCCCAGCCCGGTCAGGGCAGTCGGCAATGAGCCGGCAATCCTGCTCCGCGAGGAGGTCAGCCCTGGGCACTTCGTCGCCAGAAGCGCCTGACTGAATCAACGAAACAACATCTGAAGAGAAACAACATCTGAAGAGGAGTAGATGCTAGTGAAAAAAATAATCGGAATTCGAGCGGTTTACATGGCGCTCGCCATGGCAGGCACGGCTTTCATCGCTTCGCCTGCATTGGCGGAAGGCAAGCTCACGGTTTCTTCGCCGCAGGATCCGGGCAGCTGGGACCCGGTCGATACCTTCCTGGTGCAGTGGGCGGCCGTTGCCACCAACATTTTTGACGGTCTGACCTACCGCGGCCCGGACCTGAAGCTCGTATCGGGTCTGGCTGAATCCTGGGAAGAACTCGACGAAGGCAAGCGCATCCGCTTCCATCTCCGCAAGGGCGTAACCTTCCACAATGGCGAACCGTTCAACGCCGAAGCCGTAAAATTCACCTTCGAACGCCTGCTCGGCGAGCAGGGTGCGAAAGGTCCGCAGCGCTCGAACTACGTCGCAATCGACAGCATCGAGATTATCGACGAATACACCGTCGACATGAAGCTGAAGGCACCAGATCCCGTCCTGCTGACCAAGCTTGCAGGCTATGGCGCGATGATTGTGCCGCCGAAATACGTCGCTGAAAAAGGCGAGGACTTCTTCAACGCCAATCCGGTCGGCACGGGCGCATTCAAGTTCGTTTCCTATGCGCCGAAGGTCAATATCCAGCTCGCGGCCAATCCCGACTATTGGGGCGGCGCGCCAAAGCTTTCGGAACTCGACTTCCGTTTCATTGCAGAGCCCTCGACCGCCGTTGCCGAGCTTCAGGCCGGCCGTGTGGACCTCGTCCTGCCGCCGACCATTCCGATCGGCATGATCGACGTCATTAAGAACGACGCCAAACTCGAGCTTGTTTCTGTGCCCGGACCTACCGTCGATGCATTGCGCTTCAACACCAAGAGCGGCATCACAGCCGATACCAAGGTGCGCAAGGCGCTGATCATGGCCGTGGATCGCGCGACCATCATCCAATCGATTCTCGCTGGCCAGGCATCCGAAATCGCCAGTTTCCAGGGTGCGCTTTCGTTTGGCTACGATCCGGAGCTGAAGCCGCTGCCTTACGATCCCGAAGGCGCAAAGGCGCTGTTGGCTGAAGCAGGGGTGAAATCAGGCGCGACCGTCCAGATCGATGTTCGCGGCAATGATGCGACGATGAACGAAGTGGCCCAGGTCATCGCCAGCTATTTCCAGATGGTCGGCATCACCGCCACCATCAAGCCCTACGAAACCAATGTTCTGCTCAACGACATCATTCCACAGGGCAAGACCGGTGCGATGTTCCAGCAGAAGTGGGGCGGCTGGACCTTCGATTACGACAACACCGCGTATTCGATGTACCACTCGGGCGAAAAGTGGAACCCCTACGACAGCGACCCGGAAATGGACAAGCTGCTTGAATCGCAGCGTCCGTTAACGGACCGTGCGGAGCGCGAGCGCATCCTCAAGGAAATCGCGAAATACGCCGCCGATCGCGCTCTGGAGCTACCGCTCTACAACACGAATGCCATCTACGGCATCAACAAGCGCGTGCAGGGCTTCGTTCCAGCACCCGATAACCGGCTGAAACTCAACGAAGTCTCGGTCAACTAATCCACATCAAGGGATGCCGCCCATCATGGGTGGCATCCCTCTTCGTTCCTATTCAACGATCAGACGCCTGATTTTGTTCGAACAGCGTTGCGCGCTTTTACACTGAGATCACGCACTAGGGAAAAACACTTGGCCGGCTTCCTCATTAAGCGACTGTTGCAGGCGATCTTTGTCGTCATTGCCATTACCCTCCTGGTGTCGTTTGCCATTCGCCTGACTGGCGACCCGGCCGTCACCATGTTTCAGGGCGGGGGCAGCATGACCGAAGACGACCTGGCTCGTATTCGTCAGGCACTCGGCGTCGACAAGCCGTTCATCGTGCAATATCTCGACTTCATGAAAGGGCTGCTGACACTGGATTTCGGTCGCAGCTTTGTTGGCAACACGCCCGTAGCGGGACTGATCAGCGCCGCCCTTCCTGCGACTTTGCTTTTGGCATTCATCTCGATGGTGGTATCCATCGCGCTGTCCATCCCGCTCGGCATCAAGGCGGCAACGGCGCGCGGCAAGTCGGCCGACCAGATCATCCGCATCCTGTCGCTGATCGGCCTGTCGTTTCCGAATTTCTGGCTAGCAACCATGCTGGTCCTGCTCTTCGCCATCACGCTCGGCTGGCTGCCGCCCAGCGGCATGGACAGTGCCTTAGCCTACATCATGCCCGCCGTGACAATGGGTGTCATCCTGACGGCAACCAATGTGCGGCTCGTGCGCACGTCGATGCTCGAGACACTGCAATCGCAATACATCATGGTGGCGCGCGCCAAGGGGCTGAGCGAAAGCAAGGTCCTCTACAAACACGCGCTTCGCAATTGTGCCATTCCGCTCATCACCTATTTCGGATTGCAGTTCGGCGGCCTGCTCGGCGGCATCGTGGTGGTGGAGCGCGTGTTCAACTGGCCCGGCATGGGCACGCTGGCCTTCGATGCTGTGGGCGCACGCGACTATCCCGTGCTTCAGGCCGTCATCACCGTGCTCTCGCTGATGATCGTCGGCGTCAATCTTCTGGTCGATATCGCTTACGGGCTGGTCGATCCGCGCATCCGTACGGAGTAGACGGCCATGGCCTCCAAGACATTCTCCTTGCGCCAGTCGCGCTTCATGAGCCTGGAATTCATTCTCGGCGCCTTCCTCACCGTGACGATCTGTCTCGCGGTGGTCTTTTCCGACCTGCTGTTTCCCGGCGGTGGCGCCAAGATCGACCTGCTCGCCCGCCTGACGCCGCCCTTCGTCAACGCTGCCCATCCGCTTGGTACCGATCCGCTGGGACGCGACGTGCTGGCGCGCGTGGTTGCCGGCGGCAAGATATCGCTGCTTGTTGGCTTCACCTCGGTTGCAGGTGCCCTGGTCATCGGCGTGCTGATGGGCCTGATCGCCGGCTACTATCGCGGCTTTTGGGACATGGTCGTCATGCGCTTTGCCGACATCCAGCTGGCGATGCCTTTCATTCTCCTGGCCATCACATTCATTGCCATCGTCGGTGGCAGCCTGACCAATACGATCATCCTGCTGATCGTGTCGCAATGGGTGCAGTATGCC
>NZ_JBFUKO010000154.1:0-9658 GCF_056400805.1 Aminobacter sp. P4_H6_2 | reverse complement strand
CGGATGCGGGATTGACGCTGTTCGATTTTTCCACCGCCGCATGCCAGATGTCGAGGATGGCGACATATTCCCAGCTCACCGCGGTCCAGGTGCCGGGGAAGCGGCTGTTGTACTCGTCGAAGAAGCCCTTCGGCTGGTTGAAGAAGAACGTCTTGTCGTTCAGCTTCTCGTCGTCGAAATCCGGAAACTGGAAAACGAAGCCTTCCATGAATTCGACGGATGTCCGGGCAACGAGCTGGTCGTAATAGTCCAGCGTGCAGGATATGATCTGCCCCTTGAAGCCCTGCGCATGCGCATATTCGGTCATCGCATGGACCATCGGCGTATAGCTGGTGCACCAGCACAGGATTTCGGCACCCGAATCCAGCATCGGCTGCACGATTTCAGCCGCATCGGTCGTATCAGGATCGTACTGGATCTCCCTGGCGATCCTCAATTTGGCCGCCTTGAAGGCCGCGCGATAGGTCGCAAGCGAGGGAAGGCCTAGCGCGTCGGTCTGGCTGCAGATCGCTACGGTGCGCAGTTCCGGCCTCGCCTGCGCCAGCCACTCCACCCCCGTCACATTGAAGATCGGATGCAGTTCACTCGGCGCGATCAGGTATGGTGTATCAGGCGACAGGTCGCTCGGCAGCAGGGTCGACGTCAGGGGCTTGCGCTGGCTCAGATAATCCCTGATCTGCGCCATCGTATCCCCTCCCAGCATCATCAGCAGCTTGACGTCATGGCGCTCTATCAGATGGCGTGCACCTTCCAGCGCCCGGCTGGCATCGTAGCCACAATCAAACTCGACAATCTTGATTTGATAGCGTCGACCGTTGATCAGCAACCCGCCGGTCTTATTCAGCCAATCCTCCCAGATTCGGCAGCCATGCAATCCGGGCAGGCCCCAGGATTCCACTAGACCGCTGAGCGGTGCCAGGAATCCAATGTTAACGGCGTCCGGCATGCCGACGGACAGCCGGGGCAGGACGCTGGAAACCGCGAGTCGATGGGCAAAGCTGGAGTTCGTCATGTCCGTGAATACCACCAAAAACAGGGCGCTTCATCCCAACGACGCGAAATTTTCCTTCCTCCCAGGAAACACGTCGTTGACAAATTGGTATAATGGCAGGCAACATAACTGAACCAGAGGAACCAATAACGAAATTTGGTCTATACCAAAAGGAGGAAACCATGACAGCCAAGCGTGTCGCCGTGATTGGTGCCGGACCGTCGGGTCTGGCGCAGTTGAGAGCATTTCAATCGGCCGCGGCGAAGGGCGCTGAAATCCCAGAAATTGTCTGCTTTGAAAAGCAGGCCAATTGGGGCGGTCTGTGGAACTACACCTGGCGCACTGGCCTCGACCAGTATGGCGAGCCCGTCCACGGTTCGATGTACCGCTATCTCTGGTCGAACGGCCCCAAGGAGGGTCTGGAGTTCGCCGATTATTCCTTCGAGGAGCATTTCGGCAAGCAGATCGCCTCCTATCCGCCGCGCGCAGTGCTCTTCGACTACATCGAAGGCCGCGTGAACAAGGCCGGCGTCCGCAAGTGGATTCGCTTCGAGACGGCCGTGCGCATGGTGACCTGGAACGAAGAGACCAAAAAGTTCACTGTCACAGTGCAGGATCTGCCGAAGGATCATTGCTATTCCGAGGAATTCGACAACGTCATCGTCGCCTCGGGCCACTTCTCGACCCCGAACGTGCCCGAATTCCCCGGCTTTGACCGCTTCAACGGCCGCATCCTCCACGCCCATGACTTCCGCGACGCCCGCGAGTTCGCCGGCAAGGACATCCTGCTCGTCGGCACCAGCTATTCGGCCGAGGACATCGGCTCGCAGTGCTGGAAGTACGGCGCCAAGTCGATCACCAACTGCTACCGCACCGCGCCGATGGGCTTCAAATGGCCCGACAACTGGGAAGAGCGGCCGCTTCTGGAGAAGGTCGAGGTCAACACCGCAACCTTCAAGGACGGCTCGACCAAGCGCATCGACGCGATCATCCTGTGCACCGGCTACAAGCATCACTTCCCGTTCCTGCCTGACGATCTGCGCCTGAGGACCGCCAACCGCCTGGCGACCGCCGATCTCTACAAAGGCGTCGCCTATGTTCACAATCCCGCGATGTTTTATCTCGGCATGCAGGACCAGTGGTTCACCTTCAACATGTTTGACGCGCAGGCCTGGTGGACGCGCGACGTCATCCTCGGCCGCATCAATCTGCCCGCCGACAAGCAGGCGCTGGTCGGCGACGTCCAGGACCGCGTTGCGCGCGAGGATGCCGGCAAGGACTCCCATGAAGCGATCGAATACCAGGGCGAATATGTCAAGGAACTGATCGCCGAAACCGACTATCCCAGCTTTGACGTGGACGGCGCCAACGCAGCCTTCTTCGAGTGGAAGGAACACAAGAAGAAGGGCATCATGGAGTTCCGCAACCACTCCTACAAGTCGGTCATCACAGGCACGATGGCGCCTGCGCATCACACGCCGTGGAAGGATGCGCTCGACGACTCGCTTGAATCCTACCTGCGTACCGCCACTCCCGTCGCGGCGGAGTGAAAGCCCGGCCTGCCGGCATCATCCGCCCAGCGCAATCAGCCATGCCGCCCCGCTAGGGGCGGCATTTGTTTTTGTACGGCCGTCACGGAGCCAACGCCTTGGCACCAGTTCTGCAGGTCTGCCACGAACGTATTCATGCATCCGCAATTCTGCTATCGAAACAAGGCTACGTTTTTTCCAAAAAAGGAGGAACGAAATGGTCGCGTTTACGGCTAGCTGGGTACACGGGAACGCAGTGGTAGCAGAGAATCCGCCGGCAGAAGACGGCGGTCTCTTCGGGTTCAATCACTTTGGTTGGGGCACCCAAATCACGATCCGACCAGGGTTCGCGCGATGGTTTCACATCACAATACCAACTCCTGTCATCCTCGACGACAAACGGATGAAGCTGATCCGCGTCTTTCTTGGATACGAACAAATTGCCGGGTACAGAAACTCGGGTACAATCCAGGACGTGCACCTGTGGGATGCCAGGCAGCGCGTCGCGATGAAGTCAAATAACGACTTTCTAAGCTCACCTGAGGCGCAAATAACAGGCTACAAAACCTACGAGTTGCTGCAACCCCGAGAATGGTGGTTTGGTGTAGGGTTATCATTCAGGCTGAGCGCACTTCCCTATCTCGATGGTCACTTCATCGACAACAGCGACGCTCCCGTAATCGTTATCGGATCGGCCGGAGGGGATTTCGCCCCTTAAGAATGGTGCCTTTGCAGAGCCAAATTGCCGATGTTGTTGTTCATCGCCCCTCACGAAGTGAGGAGATGCCCAGCAAAGCCAGACAGTGAGGGGCGAGGTCCGCAAGGCGGGCCATCTTCAAGTTGCTGTCGTTCCGGCCCGACGAGCGCCAAACGGGACTCGCGGGCCAACGCACCGCTGAATGCCGTTGGCCGCCCCAGAGCGGGGCGGTCCGTTCCTTGCTACGAGCTCAAACTCGGGCCGCGGTTCTTTTCGCTGGCGTAAAGCGCCACCGCCATCGCCCGATTGCGGACATCGAGTTTGTCGTAAAGATTCTTGAGATGGTATTTGACGGTGTTTTCGGAAATCCCGGTGCGCGCCGCAATCTGCAGGTTCGTCCAGCCGTCGGCCAGCACCGAAAGCAGTTCGCGTTCGCGCGTCGTCAGCCGCGACAGCGGCGTATCGTTGATCTTGGACACATCCATGTAGGGGATGCAGATGCGGCCATGGGCGACTGCGACAAGCGTGTCGAACAGGATCGCCGGATCGTCGAACTGGTAGCAGAAGCCCTGAACGCCGAGGCGCACGCATTGCTTGAGAATTGATAGATCGTGGTCGTTGGAAAAGATCACCACGCGGGCATGCAGTCCGCGCCGCTGCATCTCGGCCAGTACCTCGCCGGAGTCCATGTCGGACAGTCTCCAGCCCAGAACGGCGATGTCGAACGAGGGGTCCGCCACGGATGCCGCCTCAAGGAAGGCCTTGCCTGTCTGGACGCTTTCGGCCAGCTCAAAACGGCTGTCTCGCCCGAGCATATCGCCCAAAGCAGCGACCACCAGCGGATTACGCTCGGCAATCAACACCCTGAATCTGTTCTCTTTTGCCACCGGCACCACCTCAATCCCGATGCCCTGGCGCTGACCCTTCCATTCGGCGTTCATGTTCCTCCCGCCTATGTTCGTGGACCCAACCTGTCGTCGACGTCTCCTGCGCTAGTCGATCCTTTCCAGAGACCGACCGAGATCGGCTCTTGAACGCAATTCATAGCATGAATGATTTTTTCATTCCAGTATAGAAGCAATTTTGCGGACATGCCGACCGGCTAGCCGACGAACCAACCGCAAATGGCCCATTCCCACCCGTTCGGGTAGGCTGCGATCGCCCAGAGAGATGCGTTGGAACTGGCCGATCTTCCAACAGGGCCGCGCTGACAGTTGTTTCCCCTGGCAGTGCGACAAAATGGCTTGACGCCGCATCGGATTCGGACAAACTTCACTTTGAGGAAAAAAAGAAGCCTAAGCGGAAACTGCAATCGCGCCATGAAACCGAGAATTCGGGCGTACGCGACGTGCCTTCACAATCAATGGGAAACTTTGCCAATGAGCGCTGTTACGGACGTCAGTCCGGCGGAAACCGCCGGCCAACTTCAAAGGACAATCGACTGGCGCGGCGCCTTCTGGGTGGCCAGCGGCGTGCCGCCACTTGTCCTTTTCTCCATCGGCGGCATCGCCGGCACGACCGGAAACATCGCCTTCCTGATCTGGACGCTCTCCATCATCATGGGTTTCGTCCAGTCCTTCACCTATGCCGAGATCGCCGGGCTGTTCCCCAACAAATCGGGCGGCGCGTCGGTCTATGGTGCGACAGCCTGGCTGCGTTATTCCAAGTTCATCGCGCCGCTGTCGGTATGGTGCAACTGGTTTGCCTGGACGCCGGTGCTGTCGCTCGGCTGCACCATCGCGGCTGCCTATATCCTCAACGCGCTGGCGCCGATCCCGGGCTTCACCGAATCCTCGCCTGAAGTGCTGCAGTATCTGGCGGCCAATGTCGGGACCACCGCAGCTGACGCTGTTGCGGCCGTCACCGCTGCCGCAACGCCCGGCATCCGCACCTGGACGCTTTACAGCCACACGCTGGGTCCGGTCGGCTTCTCGCTTAACGCCACCTTCTGGATCGGCGCGATCCTCATGTTGATGACGTTTGCCATCCAGCATCGCGGCATCCTCGGCACCGCCAGCGTTCAAAAGGTCGTCGGCCTGCTGGTCATCGTGCCGCTGCTGGTCGTCGGCGTCGTTCCGATCCTGACCGGCCAGATCAACTGGGACAACTACTCGCCACTCGTGCCGCTGGCCGCAGCCTATGCGCCTGAACCCGGCTCTTGGAATACTGCCGGCTGGACGCTGGCGCTCGGCGGCATGTTCATCGCCGCCTGGTCGACCTACGGCTTCGAAACCGCCGTCTGCTACACCCGCGAGTTCAAGAACCCGGCGACCGACACCTTCAAGGCCATCTTCTATTCCGGCCTGCTGTGCATGCTGCTCTACATTTTGGTGCCCTTCACCTTCCAGGGCGTGCTCGGCATCAGCGGCATGCTGGCAACCCCGATCGTCGACGGTTCGGGCGTCGCCGATGCAATGGCCTCGATGGTCGGCGGCGGCGGGCTGGTGAAGACCTTGCTTGTCATGCTGATGATCCTGGCGCTGCTGCTGGCGATCATGACCGCCATGGCTGGCTCGTCGCGCACGCTGTACCAGGGTTCGGTCGACGGCTGGCTGCCCAAATATCTCAGCCACGTCAACGAACACGGCGCCCCGACCCGGGCGATGTGGACCGACCTGATCTTCAACCTGTGCCTGCTGGCCATCGCCTCCACCGACGCCACCAGCTTCTTCTTCATCCTGGCCGTGGCGAATTGCGGCTACATCATCTTCAACTTCCTCAACCTCAATGCCGGTTGGATCCACCGCATGGACAACGGCCATATCCACCGTCCCTGGAAGGCCCCGACCTGGCTGCTCGCAGCCGGCACCATCTTCGCCTTCGTCAACGCCGTCTTCATGGGCGCCGGCGCCAAGGTCTGGAACCCGATGGCGCTTTGGGCCGGCCTGTTCACGGTGTCGCTGATCATCCCGGTGTTCTGCTACCGCCACTACGTCCAGGACGGAGGCAAGTTCCCGGCGCACATGCTCGATGACCTTGGCATGCACGAAAGCGACCTGCGCAAGAAGAAGGCCGGCATCCTGCCCTATGTGACGCKCATCGCGGGTCTTGCCGTGGTGCTGATAGCCAACTGGTTCTTCGTGCTCTGACACGGCGAACCCAACAACAACACACGGTCCCGCGCTGGGAGGCGCGGGGCCTTTTTGACAAAGGTCGGGGAACGACAAATGAGCTCAACAACAATCACACATAGCGGCGCCGGAGACGGCCAGCTTCAACGAACGATCGATTGGCGCGGCGCCTTCTGGGTAGCCAGCGGCGTGCCGGCCCTCGTTCTGTTTTCGATCGGCGGCATCGCCGGCACCACCGGCAACATCGCCTTCCTGATCTGGACCGCCTCGATCATCCTCGGCCTGATCCAGTCCTTCACCTATGCCGAGATCGCCGGCCTGTTCCCGTCCAAGTCGGGCGGCGCCTCGGTTTATGGCGCAACGGCATGGCTGCGCTATTCCAAGTTCATCGCGCCGCTGTCGGTGTGGTGCAACTGGCTCGCCTGGACACCGGTGCTGTCTCTCGGCTGCTCGATCGCGGCGGCCTATATCCTCAACGCATTGGCACCGATCCCCGGCTTCACCGAAACCTCGCCCGAAGTGCTGCAATACATGGCGGCCAATGCGGGTGCGAGCGCCGCCGACGCGATTGCAACCCTGACCACGGCAGCAACGCCAGCGATCCGCAGCTGGACGCTCTATCACGGCACGCTCGGCCCGGTCAGCTTCTCGCTCAACTCGGTGTTCTTCATCGGCGTCATCCTGATGCTGATAACCTTCGCCATCCAGCATCGCGGCATTCTCGGCACCGCCAATGTGCAGAAATATATCGGCCTGATCGTGATCGTRCCGATGCTGATCGTTGGCATCGTCCCGATCGTCACCGGCCAGATCAACTGGGACAATTATTCGCCGCTGGTGCCGCTCGCCGCCGCCTACTCGCCAGAGCCCGGCGCATGGAACGTCGCCGGCTGGACCTTGGCATTCGGCGGCATGTTCATCGCAGCATGGTCGGCCTACGCCTTTGAAACAGCGATCTGCTACACCTCCGAATTCAAGAACCCCGGCCGCGACACCGTGCGGGCGATCTTCTATTCGGGCCTGCTTTGCCTTGCGCTCTACACGCTGGTGCCCTTCACCTTCCAGGGCGTGCTCGGCCTCAACGGCATGCTGGCAACCCCGATCGTCGATGGCTCAGGCGTTGCCGAAGCCATGGCCCGGATGGTCGGCGGCGCTGGCTTCGTCACCTCGATCATGGTGATGTTGATGATCCTGGCACTGATGCTGTCGATCATGACGGCGATGGCCGGTTCCTCGCGCACGCTCTACCAGGGCTCGGTCGACGGCTGGCTGCCGCGCTATCTCAGCCACGTCAACAGCCATGGCGCACCGACGCGCGCCATGTGGACCGACCTGATCTTCAACGTGTTCCTGCTCGCCGTCGCCTCTGCCGACGCCACCAGCTTCTTCTTCGTGCTATCGGTGTCGAATTGCGGCTACATCATCTTCAACTTCCTTAACCTGAATTCGGGCTGGATCCACCGCATGGACAACGGCCATATCCACCGGCCGTGGAAGGCGCCGACGATCCTGATCGCAGTGGGTGCCCTGCTCTCCTATGTCAACGCCATGTTCATGGGTGCAGGCGCCAAGGTGTGGAACCCCTGGGCGCTGTGGGCCGGCTTCATCGCCGCAGCGCTGATCATCCCGGTATTCTGCTATCGGCACTACGTCCAGGATGGCGGCAAGTTCCCGGTGCACATGCTCGACGATCTCGGCATCACCCAGGAGGATCTGAAGATCCGCAAGGCCGGCATCCTGCCCTATCTGACGCTGATCGCCGGCGTAGCGGTGGTGATTCTCGCCAACTGGTTCTTTGTCATCTGACCGTCAGGAACAGTCTCCATGGTCAAGGCCGGCGCAAGCCGGCCTTTTCCTTTGGGCCACACTCCACCGACCAGCAGCCATCCCGAGGAAAATGTGCCGGGGTCAATATTTCTTTCCATGAAAGATTCTTGCATTACGGTTGACTTTCGGCCTTTCCGGCTGCTATAGATTCAGACGGGAAAATTCAGCGCAAAAGCTGTCCGGATGGTGTATCCGGGGCTGAGGACCATCGGCTTGCGCCGGGGGACCGGATGCGCTCGCCTGGGAGGAACGACATAGCATGACGACCGTAATTGACGGTAAGGTAGCCGCAGCCGATGTGGTGGCGAAGGTCAAGGTCGCAGCCGACCAGCTGATCGCTGCGACAGGTGTTGTCCCCGGCATCGCGGTGGTCATCGTCGGCCACGATCCGGCGAGCCAGGTCTATGTCGCCTCCAAGGGCAAGAAAGCCAAGGAGTGCGGTTTTCATTCGATCGAACACGCACTGCCGGCCGACACATCCGAAGCCGATCTGGTCACTCTCGTCGAGAAGCTCAACGCCGACCGCAATATCCACGGCATCCTCGTTCAGCTGCCTCTGCCCGACCACATCGACGCCGGCAAGATCATCCAGACGATATCCGCCGACAAGGATGTCGACGGCTTCCATTTCACCAATGTCGGCAAGCTCGGCACCGGCGAACTCGACACAGCCTTCGTGCCCTGCACGCCGGCCGGCTCGATGCTTCTGATCGAGCGTGCGCTTGGCCGCGATCTTTCAGGCCTCAACGCGGTCGTGGTCGGCCGTTCCAACATCGTCGGCAAGCCGATGGCAAATCTGCTGCTCAATGCCAATGCCACAGTCACCATCGCCCACAGCCGCACCAAGGACCTGCCGGCCCTTTGCCGCACTGCCGACATCCTGGTCGCAGCCGTCGGCCGTCCGGAGATGATCAAGGGCGACTGGGTCAAGCCGGGCGCTACCGTCATTGACGTCGGCATCAACCGCCTCAGCGCTGACGCCAACGGCAAATCGAAGCTTGTCGGCGACGTCGACTATGCCAGTGCTGCCGAACATTCCGGCGCGATCACGCCCGTKCCGGGCGGCGTCGGGCCGATGACAATTGCGCTTTTGATGGCCAATACGGTCGTCTCGGCCTGCCGTGCGGCGGGCCAGGCAGCGCCTCGCTTTTAATCTGGGAGCCCAAGGGGCTCCGTGGAAATCGAACCAAACTCAAGGGAAGAGAGTCATGGCCGAATTCAAGACCGACATCGAGATAGCACGTGGGGCGAAGAAGAAGCCGATCCAGGAGATCGGCGCCAAGATCGGCATTCCGACCGAGCATTTGCTGCCTTACGGCCACGACAAGGCGAAGATCTCGGCTGAGTTCATCGCCGAGGCGCGCAAGAAAAAAGACGGCAAGCTGATCTTGGTCACCGCGATCAACCCGACACCGGCCGGCGAAGGCAAGACCACGACGACCGTCGGCCTCGGCGACGGTTTGAACCGCATCGGCAAAAAGGCGATCGTGTGTATCCGCGAAGCCTCGCTTGGACCCAACTTCGGCGTCAAGGGCGGTGCGGC
>NZ_JBFUKO010000153.1:0-9707 GCF_056400805.1 Aminobacter sp. P4_H6_2 | reverse complement strand
GACCCCTAGAGATGGCGGTGCGCTTGATCTTGCGCGCATTGCCGTCGAGCCGCCGCGCGATGCCACCCATGGCGATCTGGCAACTAACGCGGCCATGGTGCTGGCCAAGCCCACCGGGCAGAACCCACGCGCGCTTGCCGAGCGTCTGGTCGCCGAACTCGCCAAGGATGTCGACGTGGCGAAGGCCGAGGTGGCGGGGCCCGGTTTCGTCAACCTCAAGCTCCATGACGGTTTCTGGCAGAAGCACCTTGCCGATCTTTTGTCGCGCGGCGCCGATTACGGCCGCTCTGCCTCCGGTAACTCCAAGCGCATCAATGTCGAATACGTCTCGGCCAATCCGACCGGGCCGATGCATGTCGGCCATTGCCGTGGCGCTGTGGTGGGTGACGCGCTTGCCAACATCCTGGGCTTCGCTGGCTACGACGTGACCAAGGAATATTACATCAACGACGCCGGCGTGCAGATCGACGTGCTCGGCCGCTCGGTGATGGTGCGCTATCGGGAGGCGCTCGGCGAGCAGATCGGCGAGATTCCGGCCGGCCTCTATCCGGGCGACTATCTCGTGCCGGTCGGCCAGGCGCTGGCCAAGGAATTCGGCCGCGATCTGCTGCAGAAGCCGGAAGACGAGGCGCTGGCCCTCATCAAGGACCGCACCATCGATGCCATGATGGTGATGATCCGCGAGGACCTGGCGCTGCTCAACGTGCGCCATGAAGTGTTCTTCTCCGAGCGCACGCTGCATGAGGACAATGCCAAGGCGATCCGCTCGGCGATCAGCGACCTGACCCTGAAGGGCCATGTCTACAAGGGCAAGCTGCCGCCGCCCAAGGGCGAGAAGCCGGAAGACTGGGAAGACCGCGAGCAGACTTTGTTCCGCTCGACCGAGGTCGGCGACGACATGGACCGCGCCCTGGTCAAGTCGGACGGCGCCTTCACCTATTTCGCCGCTGATGTTGCCTATCTCAAGGACAAGGTCGACCGCGGCTTCGAGGAGTTGGTGTTCGTGCTGGGCGCCGACCATGGCGGCTACGTCAAGCGCATGGAAGCGCTCGCACGCGCCGTCACCGACGGTGCTGTGAAGCTCGACGTGCTTTTGTGCCAGCTGGTCAAACTTTACCGCGACGGCGAACCTGTGCGCATGTCCAAGCGGGCAGGGGAGTTCATCACCCTGCGCGAAGTAGTCGACGAAGTCGGTCGCGATGCGATCCGCTTCATGATGCTCTACCGCAAGAGCGACGCACCGCTCGACTTCGATTTCGCGAAGGTGACCGAGCAGTCGAAGGACAATCCGGTGTTTTACGTGCAGTACGCTTCGGCGCGCTGCCACTCGGTGTTCAGGCAGGCCAAGGAGCAGCTTGGCGAAGCTGAAATTGCGCGTCCGGGCCTGATCGGGGCTGTCGAGCGGCTGACCGACGAAGGCGAGATCGCACTCATCAAGAAGCTCGCCGAATATCCGCGCCTGATCGAATCTGCTGCCCAGTCGATGGAGCCGCACAGGCTGGCTTTCTACCTCTATGATCTGGCCAGCAGCTTCCACGGTCACTGGAATCGTGGCACCGACAACCCAGACTTACGGTTTGTTAAGGTTAACGACCGAGAATTGACCTATGCCAGACTCGGGCTGGTGCAGGCTGTTTCGGACGTTTTGACGTCAGGCCTGGCGTTGATCGGAGCGGATGCCCCGACCGAAATGCGCTAGGTTTTCCGGGACTTCATGTCACCTTTTGCCCACATTGCGCTGGTAAGGGCCAACCTTACGCGACGTTCATTGCGTCCGAAAAAAGTGCGAGAGTTCGGGAAAACGAATGGCAGATAGAACCCAGCTGAAGATCGCAGATAAGAACGATTTCGCCGACGAAGATCCCTTCGCCGAATTGACGAGGATCATGGGCTTCGATCCGCGCCAGCCTGTGGTGCGCCAGGATGTTGGCGCGCCCGCTGGCCGTGTGGAGCCGGAGATGGACGACGATTTCGGCATCGATCTGGAAAAGGAATTGCTCGGCGAACTGGCCGGCGATGAGCAGGTCGCGGCCTATGTTCAGGCTGAAGAGCCGACGGTCAATGCGGCCGTGGAAGCGCCTGTCGCCTATGCTCAGTCYGAGCCCGCATATGCGCGTGCCCATGAGCCAGAATTCGGCGCCACGTCTTTCGATGACGCGGTTGCGGCCAGCTTCGAGCAGGATTTTTCCCTTGAAGACGAGTTGCTGCGTCCCGAAGAGCCGGCCTATGCCGCGGAGCCGGCTTATGCCGTAGAGCCCGGCTACGCTGTGGAGCCTACCTATGCGCAGGCTCCTGAGCCGGAATTCGCCACAGAGGCTTCTTTCGATGACGCTGTTGCGGCGAGCTTCGAACAGGACTTTTCCGTTGAAGACGAGTTGCTGCGCCCCGAAGAGCCGGCCTATGCCGCGGAGCCCGGCTACGCTGTGGAGCCTACCTATGCGCAGGCTCCTGAGTCGGAATTCGCCACCGAGGCTTCTTTCGATGACGCTGTCGCGGCGAGCTTCGAGCAGGATTTTTCCCTTGAAGACGAGCTGCTGCGCCCTGAAGAGCCAGCCTATGAAGCGGAACCGGCTTTTGCCGTAGAGCCCAGCTATGCCGTGGAGCCTGCCTACACYGCCGCGCCTGAAGCTGACTTCGCGCCCGAAGCTGCGTTCGACGAGGCGGTTGCCGCGTCTTTTGAGCCGGACTTTTCGCTCGAAGACGAATTGCTGCCGGTCGAAGAGACCGTCGGGCATGTGGCTGCTCCGGTTGCTTATGAAGCTCCGGCCGAAGCCAGTCTCGATGCCGAATTCGATGCCGCTCTTGCCGATGTCGACATGGATTTCGCAGCCAATGACGATGCGGATTCCACGGCCGAGGCCGTTGCCGACAATCAGTTGACGCTGGGCGAATATCAGCAGACTGAGCCGGAAATCGCGTATTCCCGAGCGAACCTGGTGGAAGTACCCCAGGCGATTGCAGCACCGGTGGCGCAGGCTGAGGACTATGACGAATTCGAGCGCCGCTTGCAGGACGCGCTGAGCGACGAAGAGCCGGCTTATGAGCCTGTTGCCTTTGAAGAACCAGCTTACGAGCCCGAGGTAACGCAGGTGGCAGCTCCGGTTGCCGCTGCCGAAGATACCAGCCTCGAGGACGAGCTGAACGCGCTGCTCGGCACCATGAGCAACCAGGCCAAGGCACTGTCCGAGCCGTTGCCACTGCGCGCCACTGAGCCGGTTGCGGTCGAGCCCGAGCCAATCTTCGCAAGCTCGCTGTGGGCACCCGAGCAGCCTGCCGAGGCTGCACCGCAAGAACAAGAATATGAAGACGCCGACTATGCGCCGTCCTACGACGCGCAGCTGGTCGAAGACCATGCGGTCGCCGAAGAGGCGGCTCCGGTACTGGCCGATACCGGCTATTCCGAGCCGAGCTACGACGATCAGACCGACATCGACGTCAGCTTTGACGACGACGCCTTCGACATGGCCCTGGAGCGCAGTGCCGCGACAGAGGTCGCCGAAGTCGTCGCGCCTGCGGCAGCCGTAGCTGCTGTGGCAGTGCCGCTGCGCCCGCTCGCCGCCTCGCGCTATGAGCAGGCCCGCAGCTGGGGCCTGGGCACGCCGGTCGCGCCGCGCGCATCGACGCCGGCCGTTGCAACGCAGCCGAGCTATCAGCCGGAAGCGAGCTACGAGCCTGCGGCATATGTGGCGCCTGCGGCAACCTATGTGCCGTATGCTGAGCCAGAGGCCTATGTGTCGCACGCCGAGCCTGAGGCGTATGCGCAGCAGGCCGAGCCTGTTGTCGAAGAGACCGACKATCTGGAAGCAGAGCTTTTCGCCGCCGTTTCGTCCTTCGACGACGCTCCCGATATCGAGACTGTCGATGTGCCGGAAAAGGCCGTTGCTCTTGCCGACGATCTCGACATTCCCGAGCTCTCCTTCGAAGACGATGCTCCGCCGGCCCCGGCCTATGACGATCTTGACGGCGAATTCTCAAACCTGATGAACGAGATGAATTCGACCGACACGGGCAATCAGCCTGCTTCGTCGAGCTATGCGACCAATCCATACGCCACGGGCTTCGATCGCAAGACGCTGCGTGATGGCGATGTCGCGCAGCAGAGCGAGTTCCCCGCGGCAGCGGGTGCGGTCGCCGGTGCGGCTGCCATGTATGCCGGGCGCCAGTCCTCGACGCAGCAGGCCGGTGAACGCCCGACAGGATTCGATCTCGGCGGCATGCAGCAGGGCAACGCACCGCTTAAGCAGGCTCCGGCTGACGATTTCGACTACGATCCCGATTTCGACGAGGCGATCGAAGCGCTGCCGGGCTCGCCCGCCGCATCCAGCCCTGCGCGTCGCGGCATGATGATCGCTGCCGTCGTTGGGGCCGTCGCCATTGTCGGCGGCATCGGCGCATGGGCGCTGTCGTTCGGCGGCAGTGAGGGGGCTGGCGCGCCAGTCATCGTCAAGGCCGACGAGAGCCCGATCAAGGTCAAGCCGGAAAACCCTGGTGGCACGACCGTGCCGAACCAGGACAGCAAGGTCTATGACCGCGTTGCAGGTGGTACCGCTACCGGCTCCCCGGCTCAGCAAAAACTTGTCACGAACACCGAAGAGCCGATCGACGTGACGGCACAGGACGACGAGGCCAGCATTTCCGACACGCTGCCGCTCAACGCAGACGAGACGGACGCAGCACCGACCGCGAAGTCCGAGGATCGGGTTGCGCAGACGGCTCAGTCCGATCAGCCGGACACCAGCACCGAGACGTCGGCTGTTGCGCCGCGCAAGGTCCGCACCATGGTGGTGAGGCCCGATGGCACGCTCGTGCCGCGCGAAGAACCAGCTCCCGCCGCTGTTGCAGCCTCCGAACCTGCCGATCCGGCACCCCAGCGCGTTGCCTCGACAGGCGAAGCCACCGGCACTGTGCCGGCCCAGCCTGCGCTGGCGCCTGTCGCCAAGCCCGCCCAGTCGGCAAACACGCCGGCCAAGGCTCCAGTCGCGCCCCAGCGCCCTTCGCAGCAGCCCGTCAATGTCGTCGGCGAGGTCAAGCCCGACCAGGTTGCCGCAATCGCGCCTTCGGCTCCGACAGCCGCTGCTTCCGGTGCCTGGGCGATGCAGATCGCTTCGCAGCCGAGCGAGGAAGCGGCGAAGTCGACCTATCAGGACCTTGTCCGAAAGTACGGCAGCGTGCTCAACGGTCGCGAAGCCAGCATCGTCAAGGCCGACATCGCCGGCAAGGGCACCTTCTGGCGCGTCCGCGTGCCGGCAGCGACCCGCAACGAGGCGATCAGCCTGTGCGAGAGCTACAAGACAGCTGGCGGCAACTGCTTCGTCTCGAAGTAAACCTCGCCACATACGAGTTCAGAAAACGGCGCAGCCTGGCTGCGCCGTTTTCGTTTGTGATCCGGCCGAGTCGCAACGATTCTATCGCGGCCCAAAAGGCGCTAAGCTTGCCTCATGCGCGAATCACGCACATCGCCGAAGGCGCTTTCTGGGGATTACCGGCCAAAGGCTGCGGCAATCCTTGCGGCGGGTGCGGATATTGTCCTTCACTACGATAGCGCCGGGAAGCCGCTTGAACGCGCCGAAAAGGCGCTGTGGGCGGAATTCGGACATTATTTCGAGGCAGTTGCATAGTCTCACGGAGAAGGCACGGATTTTGGCGGAAGCATTGGAAAGCAAGGCGCAAAAGCCCGCACCGATGGACCGTCTGTGGGCGGAGAACGCCGACGACCGCACGACGGACGACCCCTCGCTGGTTGTCGACGTCGCGGGCTTTGAAGGCCCGCTTGATCTTCTTTTGCATCTGGCGCGCAGCCAGCGTGTCGACCTCTCCCGCATTTCAATCGTTGCCCTTGTCGAGCAATATCTGATCTTCGTATCGCAGGCCCGTGCTCTCCGGCTCGAGCTTGCCGCCRATTATCTGGTGATGGCGGCGTGGCTCGCCTTCCTCAAGTCGAAGCTTCTGATCCCCAAGCTGCCCGGCGACGAAGGCGAGAGCGGCGAGGAACTGGCTGCTGTCCTGCAGTTCCGGCTGAAGCGGCTTGAAGCGATGCGCGATGCCGCTTCGCGGCTGGTCAACCGCAACCGGCTCGGCCGCGACGTGTTCCAGCGCGGCGCGCCGGAAATGGTCATCATCGACAAGCGCAACGAGTACTCGGCGTCGCTTTACGACCTCTTGAGTGCCTATGCYGGCCAGCGCCAGCGCCAGGCGATCACCAATGTGCAGATCGCCAGGCGTAGTGTCTGGTCGCTGAAGCAGGCGCGCGACATCCTCATGCGCATGGTCGGCGAACTGAAGGATTGGACCGCGCTCGATCATTTCCTCATCCAATACATGACCGGCCCGGAAGAACGGGCGACGGCGATCGCCAGTTCCTTTGCCGCCAGCCTCGAGATGGTCCGCGATGGAAGCGTCGAAATCCGCCAGCACGAGCCGTTTGCGCCGATCTACCTGCGTGAACGCCAGCCCGCCGCCGCGCAGACCGAAGGTGCGTCATGACCGAAGGATCAAACGTCGTTCCATTCTCCCTCGACGATGAGGATGGCGAGACCATCAAGCAGAATCCAGCAGCACGCCTGCATCTGGCTGAAGCGGTGCGCWTGGCCGAAGCAATCGTTTTTGCCAGCGCTGACCCTGTGAGCGAACGGCAACTCGTGTCGCGGCTGCCGGAAGGCGTCGACGTTCCAGCCGCCATGGCCGAATTGCAGCGCATCTACGAGCGCCGGGGCGTCAACCTTGTGCGGGTCGCGGACGCCTGGGCCTTCCGTACCGCCGGCGATCTTGCCTTCCTGATGAGCCGCGACACCATCCAGCAGAAGAAGCTGTCGCGTGCAGCGCTCGAAGTGCTGTCGGTGATCGCTTACCATCAGCCTGTGACCCGCGCCGAGATAGAAGACATCCGAGGCGTCGAGACCTCCAAGGGCACGCTCGACACGCTGATGGAGACCGAATGGGTGCGCATGCGCGGACGTCGCAAGACGCCGGGCCGGCCGGTGACCTATGGCACCACCGAAAAGTTCCTCGACCATTTCGGGCTGGAGGAGATCCGCGACCTGCCTGGCATGGAGGAACTCAAGGGCGCCGGGCTGCTGTCGACCCGCATGCCGCCCGGCTTCTCCGTGCCGCTGCCGCCATCCGACCCGGACTTGCTCTCCGAAGACGAGGATCCGCTAACGGACATAGATCTCGAAGAGCTTGGCCTGTTGACACCTCGCGTCACAGATGATTGACCGGCGCCGGTGTGGAACCGGCCCCAGGAGGTCCATCCTGTGACGACCAATCAAGCCCAGACGACATCCCGCGTGACAGCGGGCGTAACCTTTGCCGCGCGTCTGGCCTTTGAAAATATCCGCCACTCCTTCGCCAATGGCGCAGAGACGCTGCGCGATGTCACGCTGGCGGCGGAGCCGGGCGAAGTGCTGTGCCTGCTCGGCCCGTCCGGCTCCGGCAAGACGACGCTGCTGAGGATCGCCGCCGGCATCGAGGCGCAAAAATCGGGCAGGGTGCTGTTGAACGGCAAGGAAATCGCGGGGCCGTCAGTATTCTTGCCGCCGGAACAACGCTCCATCGGCCTGGTTTTCCAGGATTTCGCGCTGTTTCCGCATCTCACCATCCTGGACAATGTGCGTTTCGGCCTGACCGCCCTGTCGCGCGAAGAGGGCAAACGCGAAGCACTGATCGCGCTCGCTCGCGTCGACCTTGAACATTATGCCGACAACTACCCGCACGCATTGTCCGGTGGCGAGCAGCAGCGAGTCGCGCTCGCGCGTGCGCTGGCACCACGCCCGGCGGTGCTGTTGATGGACGAGCCGTTCTCCGGCCTTGATTCGCGTCTCAAGGATTCGGTGCGGGCCGAGACACTGGCTATTCTGCGCGAAAGCCGCGCAACCGCAATTGTCGTCACGCATGATGCCGAAGAGGCGATGCGCATGGGCGACCGGATCGCCCTGCTCAAGGATGGCAAACTCGTGCAGACGGGCAGGGCGGATGATCTTTACCTGCGCCCGGCAAACCTGTTTGTTGCCGGCTTCTTCTCCGAGCTCAACGTCTTTTCGGCCAAGGTCGTCGATGGTTATGCCGATACGCCGGTCGGCGAGGTCGAAACCGAGATCGCCGATGGCACGCAAGTCTCGGTCGCGGTGCGACTCACCGGCATCGATGTCAGCGAAACCACTGGCGAAACTCAGGCTCGCATCATCTCCAGGCGCTATCTAGGTGTCGTTGAATTGCTTGAACTTGCGGTGCCTGGGGCCGAGACGCCGGTGAGGGCGCGCATACGCTGCGGCGCTTTGTCCGCAAAAGCACGTGATATATGGCTGTCGCTTCGAAAAGCGGATGTTCTAGTGTTTGAATCCGGAAGCGAAAGAGCCTAGATCAATCGCAGGGAAACTGTTCAAGAGAGAGTTCAATGGGTTCGTTTTCAATCTGGCACTGGCTGATCGTTCTGGTCGTCGTGCTGCTGCTGTTCGGTCGCGGCAAGATCCCCGAACTGATGGGCGATATGGCCAAGGGCATCAAGAGCTTCAAGAAGGGTATGTCGGAAGACGAAGCCGACGACTCCAAGACGGTCGAGCATCGCAACGACGAGGCCGTGAATTCGACCAAGGAAAAGGCCAGCAAGAGCTGAGACCTCATTCTTGATACGGCGCCGCGCGTCCATCTGGACGCGCACGGGCCGCTGTGAGCTTCTTGAATCCGTGCATGAACTTTTCCGAGCATCGTTGCCGAGTTCGGGGCATGCACTAGCCGGATCGCACCGACATGTTTGAAATCGGCTGGACCGAAATGCTGGTGATCGCGGTCGTCATGATCGTTGTCGTCGGCCCGAAGGATTTGCCCAAGATGCTCCGCACCATCGGCCGGATGACGGCCAAGGCCCGTTCCATGGCGGGCGATTTTCAGCGCCAGTTCAACGAGGCGATGAAAGAGGCCGAGCTCGACGACGTCAAAAAATCGATTGATGAGATCCGCGGCCTCAATCCGGCCAACGAGATCAGGAAGCAGCTCAATCCGTTCGAACAGGCCGCCGCCGATGTGCGGGCTGGCATCGATACTGCAATGAAGCCGACCCAGCCTGCGCCGCCGGCGGAGCCCGCCGCTGACGCAGCGCATCCGGCCGAGCCGTTGAAGAGCGGCGCAGCGGCGATGCCGGGCGTTGCCGGGCCCGAAGCCATGCCAGCGGCACCGGTCTTCCCGGCTGCCGACGTCAAGGCGACGCCGGTGCCTGCTGCGGCCAAGGCGGAAAARGTCGCGGCGAAGCCGAAAGCCACAGCTCAGCCAAAGGCCGCGCCTGAAGCCAAGCCCGCCGCGAAAGCCAAGGCGAGTGTAGCGCCTGCCAAGGCCCCGGCACCGAAAGCGGCACCAGCCAAGGCTGCGGCGCCCAAGAAGACTGTCGCTGCGAAGGCGACCAACGCAGGAAAAGCCTCGTGAGCGCCGAAGACGACGAGATCGAAAAGTCCTCGGCCCCACTTCTCGAACATCTGATCGAGCTGCGTACGCGGCTGATGTGGTCCATCGGCGGCTTCTTCGCCGCCTTCCTGGTCTGCTTCTTCTTTGCCAAGCAACTGTTCAACCTGCTCGTCATCCCGTTCAAATGGGCGACGAAATGGGCAGGTCTCGATCCGCACAAGGTCGAGCTGATCTACACCGCGCCGCAGGAATTTTTCTTCACCCAGATCAAGCTTGCCATGTTCGGCGGCCTGGTGATTGCTTTCCCGCTGATC
>NZ_JBFUKO010000152.1:0-9733 GCF_056400805.1 Aminobacter sp. P4_H6_2 | reverse complement strand
GAAGGCCGGTTCGAGATCGAAATTCTTGGCCGCCGGCTCCCTGCCCGCATCAATGTCGAACCGCCATTCGATCCCTCAGGCGAGAAGATGCGGGGGTAGCCTTGGAGCAAGCGAAACCGAAACCAGCTTTCAAGGAGAACGCCGGGGCGAACCCGGCGTTTTCTTGTTGGAGTTGGCTTACGCCTTCTGCGTGACGGTTTTGGCCTTCAGCTCAGGATCTTCCATCCGCGAGAAATAATTGGCCACAAGCGCACCAGAGATGTTGTGCCAGACGCTGAACACCGCACTCGGCACAGCCGCCAGAGGTGAGAAATGCGCGTTGGCAAGTGCCGCGCCGAGGCCGCTGTTTTGCATGCCGACTTCGATGGCGATGGCTTTGCGCTTGGCTAGTGACAGGCCGGCAGCACGCGCGGCGAAGTAGCCAAGCAGCAGGCCAAAGCCGTTATGCAGCACGACGACTGCGAAGATCATCAGTCCCGACTGGGCGATGTTGGCCTTGTTGACGGCGACCACCGCCGACACGATCAGCACGATGCCGGCGACGCTGACCAGCGGCAGCATCGGCTCGGCCGACTTCACCAGCGCGGGTGCAACCTTCTGCAGGACAAAGCCCAGCGCCAGCGGCACCAGGATGACCTTCACGATCGACAGGAACATGCTCATGGCGTCGACCGGCAGGTACTGGCTGGCGAACATCCACACCAGGAACGGCGTGACGATGGGCGCGAGCAGCGTGGTCACGCTGGTGCAAGCGACACTGAGCGCCACATCACCCTTGCCGAGATAGGTCATGACGTTGCTGGCGGTACCCCCCGGGCAGCAGCCGACGAGGATCACGCCAGCGGCGACTTCAGGCGGCATCGGGATGATCGTCGTCAGCAGCACGGCTAGCAGCGGCATGATCAGGAACTGGCCGAGCACGCCAATGGCGACGTCGAACGGACGGCGGGCGACTTCGGCAAAGTCCTTGGCCGATATCGTCAGGCCCATGCCGAACATGATGATGCCGAGCAGGACGACGATCCAAGGTGCGAAGATGCTGAAGGTCGACGGCAGCACGAAACCGAGAATGGCAAACACGATCACCCAGATGGCGAAACTGCGGCCGATGAAATTGGAGAATGCAGCAATGGTTTTCACGACAGGTCCTTGGGAGGATTCTTACTGGGGAGGACTCTCGTCGGCAGCGCGACAGAAAGTTGCGCGCTTGTCCCGCCAAATGAGCGAATTGGCAACCCAAAACCGCCCGTTTCGACCTTTTTGCGATGACGCAACGTCATGAAATCAATGATTTGTACGGCGATGCAAAGCCCAGTCGGCGGCGTCGCAGGCCTATTCGAGCATGCCCGTCAGCGGCGAGGAAAGTGCCGTGACATAGGGCAATCCCTTGCGCTTGCCCGTCCAGCCGACCACCACGACATCTTTTGCCGCCGGCTCGAAGCGCCGCGCCAAAGCCCAGCTGTGACAATCGATGGCCGCGACATCTGCACGGCCTTCCGCGATTGCGATAATCGACGCGCGGTGGCCGCCGCTTTCGATTCGTTCGGAAAAGAGCCGCAATCCCTCGCTCAGAGCCGCAAGATCGCGCGAAATCCCCAAAAACCCCGACATCGAATCGTGACTATTGAAGGCAAAGCGCTTGTCGCGGATCAGATCGAGGGGGATGAGTGGCGCATCGCCATCAGGCGAGTGCGCGTGGTCCGCGGTGACGGCGCCGCGCCGGATGACAATGGCGCTTGAATAGAACTCGCCTCGCCCACCTTCGATGCCGTCATAGTTTGGTTGGCCGATCACCCTGACATGAGTAGCAAGGCCAGTTGTTTCCATCGGGCCCCAGCAGGTCTGGCCGAACAACAGCTTGGGGTGTCGCCACAACGTCGGCAGATCGAACTCGTCAGGTGGCAGAGTCGCTGGATCGGGTGCGATGACCATGCCTGATGCGTCGCGAACACCTCCAGGAACCGGCGGCAAATCGTCGTTGCGTCGAGCCAGGGTTTCAGGCGCATCAATGCCCGATTTTCGGATCGCTGTTCGCAGCTTGGCCCATTGCGCATCGACCTCGCCGCGCATTTCTGGCCAGTCATACATCGGCAATGCTGCAACGAAGTCGGTCATCATGTCATTTCAGGCTTGAATGCGGGAACTGGCAAGCGGAGGGAGAACTATTCTTTCGGCGGCTCCGCCGGCACGGGTGCTGTGCCAAGCCCGTTGACATTGCGCGCCCTGACTCGCGGCACGAACGCCCTGCCCGCATCCGGCGCGCGGCGCAGGGCGGGATGGCACACCGGCTCCTTGGCGCGGAAGGCATAGGCCTTGATCAGCGCAAAATAGTTCGGATAGGCATAGCCCTTGTTCATCCTGAGCCATTCCTCGCGGCGGGCGCGAAACAGCGCCGGCAGCTTGTACCAGGCAACCGTCGGGCTCTTGTGATGCACAAAGTGCAGATTGTTGTTGAGGAACAGCAGGGACAAAGGCGAGCGTTCGACGATCACCGTGCGCCCTTCAGGGTGCTCGGACCACTGATGCTCGGCAAAGGTTCGGATCGAAATCAGCGACTGGCCGAGCCACACCGGAACCAGAATGTAGAGCCAGAGCGGAATACCGAAGCCCAACTGGACAATCGGCACGATGACCAAAAGGCCGGCGCCATGGAGCAGCCACGCCTTGCGGATCGCCTTGTCGCCCCCGATAACAGCCTTGGCGTCGTCGATAAAGAAGCCGATGCAAGCAAGCAGCGGCCCCAGCACGAAGCGACCTGCCATGGTGTTGTTGATCCGAAGCAACAGCTTCATCGCTTCCGGCAGGTCGTTGTGCTGCCAAAGCGCGCGATAGTAGCTTTCGGGATCGTCGAACGGATCGGTCAGGCGCTCGTCGGCGTGGTGGCGCAGATGAATGGTCTTGAACCGTCGATACGGCCAGACGAGACCAATCGGCAGCGACACCAGCGCCTCGTTGATGCGAGCGTCGCGGGTCGGATGACCGTGCAACACCTCATGCACCAGCGACGACTGCAGTGCCACCATCAACGCCATTGCGGCCAGGGCGACCACCGGATAGGCCGGCCAGACCAGTAGGCCGGCGACGAGCCAGGTGCCGTAGCAGGCCAAAATGAGAAACACCGTCGGCCATTCGACCGCCGTGGTCGTGCCGCGTTTGTTTCCCCTCTTTGCCATGCTCTGCCTGCTGTCCTTTGATGCCTGGAACTCAATGATTCCTGACATAATGCTGTCAGTAGCTTTGCGTTTCTACAACGAGACAATGCGCACAGATTGTTTACATTGCGCTACTCAAGCTGCAGATGTTATGTTTAGTGAACAAATGGGAAGACAAACTTAGTTTGGATGGGTCGCGAACCAGATGTTCGCAAAACCGTTGAGCAACCATGGACAAGCGCGATCTGTCTGATGTCTTCAGGGAACGGCTCAAGGCGCTGGTGGCACGCTCCGGCCTCAACCAGTCGGCCTTTGCCGCATCGGTCGGCATCGACCGTTCGGCGCTGTCGCAATTGCTGTCGGGTGCCACGATCCGACTGCCGCGCGCCGAAACGCTGCTGACGATCGCCACCGCGCACAAGGTTTCGCTCGATTGGCTRCTCGGCCTCAGCCAGGACGAAGGTGTGACCGGCGAGATCCGCGAAAGCCTCGAGATCGAGGAGGCCTCTGGCGGTTTCGAACGCACGCTGATCGCCAAATGGCACGCCGAAGCTGCTGGTACCAAGATTCGCTACGTGCCCGCCGGCATCCCGGACCTTCTACGTACCGAGGCGTTGATCGACTACGAGGCTGACATTTCCAACAAAAGCCGCGAGGTTCAGGCTGGCGAAACGCAATACCGCATCGACTACAACCGCAGGCCCGAGACCGACATGGAGGTCTGCATGCCGCGCCACACGCTGGAAATTTTCGCGCGCGGGCTCGGTGTATGGTCGGGTTTCCCTGACACAGATCGCAAACAGCAGCTGCGCCACATGGCCGACCTGCTCGACGACCTCTACCCGACCTTCCGCCTGTTTCTCTATGACGGGCGCATGCGCTACTCCGTGCCCTACACGATCTTCGGCCATTCCCGCGCCGCGATCTATGTCGGCGACATGTATCTCGTTCTCTACGCCACCGAGCCGATCCGCACGCTGACCCGCCATTTCGACAATCTGATCCGTGCCGCCGACATCAACGCTCATGAAACGGCGGCGTTCGCGAGACGGCTGGCGGTCGCTTCGTTTCCGGCAGGCTGGGCCTGATCGCCGCCCAGGTTGAATTTCGTCCGTCCATGCGGCAGCTTGCGGCCGCATTCCGAGGAAAACCATGCAGAACCAGAATATCGTGGTGCCTGCCCAGTCGGGCCGTTCCGTCCGCGTTTCGCCAGGCGACCTTGTTCGCATTATCGATCCCAAGGGTCAGCAAGTCGCCGACCTCTGGGCGTTCACGACCGACATGCTGGACTGGCTGAGCACGTCGAATACCCGCGATATCGGCGAGCGCCTGTTCCCGGCGGTCGGCGAACATTTCTACGGAACATCAGGAGAGCCGTTGCTGACGCTGGTCGAGGATGCCTCGCCAGGCCCGCACGACATGCTCTACCCAGCCTGCAACCATGCGCTTTATGTGCGCGCAGGGTTTCAGGATCATCCCAATTGCCAGGACAATCTGCATGCGGCGCTGGCCGCCGAAGGCATCACCTTGCCCTTCACGCCTGATCCGGTCGACCTGTTTCAGAATTCGCTGCCGCAGCCGGACGGCCGCATCGACGTGTTTGCCTCGATCAATCCGCCTGGCGGCTAAGTCACCTTGCGCGCCGAGCGCGACCTGCTGATTGTCGTCACCGCATGTTCGGTCGACCACTACCCCACTAATGGCGGCGTCTGCACCGAGATCGAGGTCGAGGTCACAACCGCGCGGTAGCGCCGTTTCTCGAACGCAATCATTGACTGGATATAAAGACTTCTTTATATCGTTATCCATTCTCCAGATATGAAAGTCGCTGTGATGACGACCAATCCGATCGATGCCCTGCTGGCCGAAAAGGGTGTGCTGCTTGCCGATGGCGCAACCGGCACCAATCTGTTCGCCATGGGCCTCGAGGCCGGCGAAGCGCCTGAGTTGTGGAACGAAAGCGCGCCCGAAAAGATCACGGCGCTGCACCAGAATTTCGTCGAGGCAGGCGCCGACATCATTCTCACCAACTCGTTCGGCGGCACGCGTCACCGGCTCAAGCTGCACCACGCCCAGGACCGCGTGCACGAACTCAACAAGCGCGCCGCCGAGATCGCGCGCGCCGTCGCCGACAAGGCCGGCCGCCGMGTCATCGTCGCCGGCTCCGTCGGCCCGACCGGCGAGCTTCTGGTGCCGCTCGGCGCCATGACCTATAACGAGGCGGTCGATGCCTTCGCCGAACAGATCGAAGGTCTCAAGGCCGGCGGTGCCGAAGTCGCCTGGATCGAAACGATGTCCGCGCCAGACGAGATCCGTGCCGCGGCAGAGGCCGCCATCCGCGTTGGCCTTCCCTACACCTACACCGGCTCGTTCGACACGGCCGGCCGTACCATGATGGGCCTGCTGCCCAAGGACATCCACGGTGTCGTCGACGGCCTTGCTGAGACGCCGCTGGGTGTTGGCGCCAATTGCGGCGTCGGCGCATCTGATATCCTTGCCTCGCTGCTCGACATGAGCGAGGCAAAGCCTGAGGCGACCATCATCATCAAAGGCAATTGCGGCATCCCCGAATTCCGTGGCACCGAGATCCATTATTCCGGCACGCCTGAACTGATGTCCGACTATGTCCGCCTGGCTGTCGACGGCGGTGCAAAGATCATCGGCGGGTGCTGCGGCACCTCGTTCGAGCACCTGGCCGCGATGCGCAAGGCGCTCGACGCTCACAAGAAGGACGCTCGCCCGACCGTCGAGGCGATCGTCGAACGCATCGGCCCGATGCGCAACAAGCTTGCCGCACCGAACACTGCTGAAACCAGCGAAGGCCGTCGCGAACGCCGCCGCAGCCGGGTCTGATAGACGGGCTTTGCGCATCTCGCGCGGCAACCCAACGAAAAAAGCTCCCGCTGAGCCAGTGGGAGCTTTTTTTGTTTYAGGCATTATCAGCCGGAATTACAGGTCTTCGAGGTCTCGGCGCGCCTTCTTGAGGATTTCGCGTGCCTTTTCGGCCTGTGCCGCACTCAGCGACCCGCCACGCAAGCGGGTAAACAGAGCGAGCTTCAAGGCCCTGAACTCTTCGCCGAGGGCCGCGCCGCCAACTTGCGCCGAAGCCTCGTCGATCTGCGCGTTGATCTTTTCGAGCTCTTCCGCGTGCTCGGCCAGATAGGCCTGGCCCTGCTCGGTGATCGAGTAGAGACGCTTGTTGCCATTGGCGACCGAGGCGACGAGATCGGCTTCTTCCAGCATCTGCAGCATCGGATAGATAGCACCTGGGCTTGGGCTGTAGGCGCCCTGGAATTTGGCTTCCAGCGCCTTGATGATGTCGTAGCCATGGCGCGGTTCCTCGGCGATCAGGCCAAGCACGACCAGGCGCAGCGCGCCGGGATCGAACATGCGCGGCCCACGCCCGCCGAATGGCCCGCCGCGATGCCGCCCGAACGGTCCGCCCCGGCCATGATGACCGCCTGCTCTGCTGCTGTCGTCGGACTGACCCGACATGGCCCAGCCACCACCGCAGCGATTGTTGAAATGAGGGGTGAACATGTGAGTACCTCTCCAGGATTGTTGCTTCATGCAGCCATATCTATTCAAAGATATATCTTTTGCAAGATACAACGTAAGAAATTTTCGATCAGGCCTCCTGCGGGTATACGAAAAGGCCGGCGAGGTTTCCCTCGCCGGCCTTATGTCGATGGTGATTGATTGAGGCGGCCTCGCCGCCCAAATCCCCGTTTATTCGCTGTTTTCCGCGTAGATCGCGCGGGCCGACCTGAAGTCCATGCCCGAACCTTCCGCCCGCTGCAACATCATCACCGCGTCCGACGCACCAACGTCCGAAAGCAGTTCGAGCGCATGGCTAAACCGTTCGTTGTTGAACGCCGACAAGGCAGTCC
The DNA here is from genome assembly GCF_056400805.1 of Aminobacter sp. P4_H6_2. Lineage (NCBI taxonomy): Bacteria > Pseudomonadati > Pseudomonadota > Alphaproteobacteria > Hyphomicrobiales > Phyllobacteriaceae > Aminobacter > Aminobacter sp. P4_H6_2. The sequence goes on along the minus strand of NZ_JBFUKO010000152.1, from coordinate 2,691 downwards.
GGTGGGCATTTTCGACATCCTTGTCGACCTTGCGCGCTCCACTGGCCTCGGCGTCCGATACGCTGGAGATCGCAAAGAACTGCGACGGCTTCGTCTGCACATGGACATAGCTGCTGCGCGTGATCGGTTCCTGCTGGGTAGCAGCGGCGACAGATGTCTGTTGCGGCTTCGGTTGAACTCCGCCTTCCGCAGACGGTACAAGCCTGTCATTCAGGCGAACAACCTGACTATGGCCCCCGCCCAGACTGCCAATCAACATTCACTTCCCCTCGCGCATTTCACCCGGTCTCAGCCTTAGCTCCGAAGCGTTGCCAACCTCTTCCCCTCAAAGACGGCATTTGATCGAAACACCCGATAATGCATTCAAAAGATTATGTTTTTGGGTTCGAAGGCAGATGGCGAGCGCATTTACCTGTCATCTCGCAAACCTGAAGCCCTGGCGTGCCGCCGATTCGGCCTTGCCGATCGCCGTCAACGAGTGACCTGAGCCGATCTCGCTGGCGTCGACCCAATTTCACCGAGCACGCGGCTGTAGAGCTCTTCCTGGCGCTCAAGCCATTCCCGAGCTTCCGGCCAATTGGCCGGATCGATCATGCCAATCGGATTTCGGGTCAGGTAACAGAGGTGGTATTCGCCGTTCAGACTGGCGCCGAGCGCGAGCCCCAGTCCGGGTTCCCAAGCTGAAAGCTTGTTCGCTGTGGTGGCGTGACCTTCGCCGCGCTGTCCCCTGACAAACAGCCCGACGCTGCGGTTTGTCAGGTACAACGAAATGACCAGATCCTCAGTGACGTGCCGCCAGCGCGAGTAGAGACTGCCATGACGGATGCGCGGGTCGTTGCGGCGGTTGAGATAGCCGTCCCAGAACGCCTTGATCTCGCGCGATGACAGCGAGCGAAGCCCGCCATGCGCGATATCCCATTCGTCAAGCTGTCCGTCGGCCATATCTTTTCTCCGATGCCCTCTCTCGCGACTTCAGGTGGACGCCTAGAGATCACAGAAGAACGGTCGGCGGAAAGCCCTCTTTCCGCCGACCGGCCACGCGGCCCTTGCCTGGCAAGCAGGACGGAGTTCCTGCTTCTACTGCTTGCTGCCTTGCAGCGCTGATGCCAGCCGCACCAGCGACAGGAACTCGGCCCGGTATCCGAACGGATCGCTGCCTCGTGCAGCAGTTGCGATCTCGCTGATCTTGTCGAAGCCGAATTTCGCCGTCGCGTCCTCGCCGCGCAGCTTCTGGCCGAATGCCGCGACCGCAACCGAAAAGCGCTGGTCAGTGCTGGCCACATCGAAGCTCGCGACCTCGTTGGCCTTGGTCACAGGCGTGGTGATCAGCTTGCTCGTGTCGCCGTCGGGCGCCTTGTAGCGGATCTTCACGAAGGCATATTCGTCGGCATTCGCCACTCCGCCATTGCCGGCAGTTGCCTCGCCGTAGCGCAGCTTGTCGATCTGCTGGGGTGCGCCCTTGGGCGTGATCTCGTAGATCGCCGTCACCGAATGCCCCGAGCCGATCTCGCCGGCGTCGACCCGGTCGTTGTTGAAGTCCTCGCGGTTGAGCGCACGCGTCTCATAGCCGATCAGACGATACTCCGAGACCGTTTGCGGATTGAATTCGACCTGGATCTTCACATCCTTGGCGATGGTGAACAGCGTCGAGGAGGCGTCTTCGACCAGCACCTTCTCGGCCTCGGCCAGCGTGTCGATATAGGCGGCCGTGCCGTTGCCGTTCTGGGCGATGGTCTGCATCATCTGGTCGTTGAGGTTGCCGCGACCGAAGCCGAACACCGACAGGAATACGCCCGATTTGCGCTTGTCTTCGATCAGCCGCTTGAGGTCGTCGTCATCGGTCTGGCCGATATTGAAATCCCCATCGGTCGCCAGCATCACCCGGTTGACGCCGTCCTTGACGAAGGATTTTTGTGCCAGGCGATAGGCCTCGCGGATACCCGCCTCGCCCGCCGTCGACCCCCCCGGCGTCAGCGTGTCGATCGCCTGCAGTATCTTGGCGCGATCAGACGCCTTCGTCGGCTCGAGCACGGTGCCGGCATCGCCAGCATAAGTGACGATGGACACGGTATCATCGGGGCTCAGTTTGTTGACCAGCAGCCGGAATGCAGAGCGCAGCAGCGGCAACTTGTCCGGCTCGTCCATCGAGCCCGACACGTCGATCAGGAAGACAAGATTGGCCTTTGGCTGCTCCGCCGGTTTGACGTCGTAACCCTTGATGGCGACGTGCATCAGCTTGGTGTGTTCGTTCCACGGTGTCGGCATAACGCTGACGGTGGTGTTGAACGGCGTCGCGGCAGTTTCAGGCCCCTTCCAGTCGTAGGGGAAGTAGTTGACCATCTCCTCGACCCGCACCGTGTCGGCCTGCGGCAGGCCCCCCTCCTTCAGGGAACGGCGAACGAAGGAATAAGACGCCGTGTCGACATCGATCGAGAAGGTCGAGACCGGGTCTTCAAGTGCCGAACGCACCGGATTGGTTTTGAAATCCTCGACGCGGTCGCGGTTTTCAGCCWGCGGCGCAGGCATATCAGATGGCGCGAACTCGCCCTGCAGCTGGGTCGTGAGCGTTGGCGCAGCCATGCGGCTCATTTGCGATGCCGCATCCGCCAGCGGCGCCGGTGCAGGCATCGCGGACGCTGCCTCGTTCATGACAACTGCTTCTTCGGCAGCCACTTTTGACTCGGCCTTGGC
>NZ_JBFUKO010000151.1:0-9765 GCF_056400805.1 Aminobacter sp. P4_H6_2 | reverse complement strand
GCGTCGCCGCCCGTTCGGGGTTCACGCCCTCGGATTTGATGTTGTAGCCTTCGTAAAGGTCCTTCTGCATTTCCAGCCGCTCGGTGGCGGTGCTGACGCGCTGCTGGATGATGCCGGTTCTTGCTTCCAGCTGGCCGATGTCGCTGACGGCCGCGCCGATGGCCGCGACGCCACGCGTCACGAGTGCCGCGCGGGCCTCGTTGCCGACATTGCTATCGAGCAGGTCGCCCATGACCGCCGAAATCATCGCGATCTTGCGGATACCCATCTCATTGGCGCTGACCGAGCTTTCGGTCGTCTCGTTCAAGGTAATGCGGCTGGTGATGCCCTGATCGGTGGCATTCGAAAACGTGCCCTGCCAGCCAGCGCCGAGGAACATCGGCTCGACCTTGGTGGTCATGAAGCTGTCGATCTGGGCAGCGGTGATGTTCTTGGCGGCCGGGTCGTTCTGCGTGAAGCCGAAATGGGTCTGGAAGGCGGTGTCAAAAGCCACCTTGCCCGRCGAGCCCGGCTTGAAATCGTTGAACGGCTTGACGTCGGTGTTGGTGCCGGCAAACAGATATTCGCCGTTGTAACTTGTGTTGAGCACCGAGGTCATGGTGGCGAGCGTGGAGCGCGCGGCGTCTCGGGTCTGCCCATAAGTGGTGTCGCTGGAGGAACTCGTGGTCAAGCTGGCGAGCAAGGTCTGGGCCGACTTGCCGAGCTGCTTGAGCGACTCCTGAGTCATCGACAGCCGCGACGACACCAAGGCGTTGGAATCGACAATGCCACCCAAACGTTCGTGGTCGCGGTTCAAGGCGACCGACTGTGCCGTGCGGGCGCCAAGCGCCAGCCCGGTGTCGGCGACGAAGCCGGTGGTGGCCTCCTTCTGCGCCTTGATGAGCGCCGACTGCTGGCGCATCATCGAATAACGCAGCGCGTTGGTGACCGCCGAAGTGGAAACGAAGGTGGTTTTCATTGCGCTACCTCACCGCTGCCAACAGGGCACTGAGCATCTCGTCGACAGCCTTCATGAGCCTTGCCGAGGCCTGGTAGGCGTGCTCGAGATCGAGCATCAGCGACATCTCGATGTCGACATTGACGCCCGTTTCGCTGGACAGCGCTTCGGCCGTACGAACTGCCAGTGCCTCCTTGGTCTGGGTCGCGCTATCGGCCTGCTTGCGCATGCCTTCGAACCAGCCGATCGAATTGGTGGTGAAGCTGCTGAGGCTCGAGTTTGCGGTGATGCCGGCAGCCGGATCAAAGACCATGGGCTGGTCGATGCGGTTGCCGTAAGAAATCAGCAGATCGGCGTAGGACGCGTTGTTGGCCGTATTGGCGACGTAGGAGGCTCCGTTGATGCCGCCGTCGCGCAGAAGCTTCGGATTGCCGCCCACGGTCGGGTCGACGGCCGGATTGATCTTGATCTGGCGCGCGAGGCCATTGATCAGCGTGCCGGCCGCCGGAACAGCCGGACCGCCCGACCATGTGAACAGGCCGGCCCGATCGGCGAGGCCGGGAGCCGTCTCGCGGAATGCGGTGATGAGGCCGCGCGCGGTCTCGTCGAGCTGTGACTGCATGGTGTTGGCGACGCTGTCGCGCAGCTGGACCAGGCCGGCGAGCTTGCCCGCCGCATCGGTGTTGGCGCCGGTGCCCGGCTGGATCGGTACCCCGTCGATATAGATCTTGCTGCCGGCCATGCCGGTCGCAAAGCCGGGTGTCTGCTCGAAGGTGACGGCGCGCGGCACGGTCTCGAACAGGGTTGCGCCCGAGGTCGTGGTGATGACCATGTCGTTGTCGCCACGCTTGAAGGTCGAGATCGGCACGATCTCGGAAATCTTCTTCAAGATGGCATCGCGCTGGTCGAGGGAATCGTTGACGTCGCGCCCGGTACGCGTACCGGTCATGATGAGCTTGTTGGCCTGCTCGAAATCGGCCAGCAAGGTGTTGAGGTCATCGACAGCGGTGGCGATTTCGCCATCCGCCTCGGTGCGGATCTTCTGGATGGCATCGGTGCCATCGTTCAGCGAGCGCACGACCTGACGGGCGGCATCGATCGCCGCCGTGCCGAGGTTTTCATTGGAAGGTGCCGCCGCATAAAGCTGCAGCGCCTGCTGGAACTTGCCAAGCACGGCCGCCGGCGAAGTCTTGTTGTCGGAGCCGTTGACGTCGAGGGCCAGCTTCTGCAGGCCTTCGAAGAGCGTGTTCTGGCCGGAGAAGTCGGCCAGAGCTGAGAGGTTTTGGCGAAACAGAAGTTCGTTGGTCGCTCGCTGTATCTCGATGACGCGCGCACCGGGACCGGTGCTGGTGAGCACCGCCGTGCGGCGGGCGTAATCTGGGTTCGATGCATCCGCGACGTTGCGGGAAACGGTGCTGGTCTGCCGCGACGTGTTGCGAAGCGCAGATTGAGCGATGCTGAGGGCAGACGACAAGGACATGCTGGATCTTTCGCGGACTGAGGCCCGTCAGCCTATCTCTTCAAGTTGACGAGGATATCCATGAGGTCCGCTCCGGTTTGGAAGACCTTGGAATTGGCGGTGTAGTTGCGCTGGGACTCGATCATGGCGGTGAGTTCCTCGGCGATATCGACGTTGGAGTTCTCGACAGCGCCGGAGACCATCTTGCCGCGACCGCCTGCATCGGCGAAGCCGATCTGGACATCGCCGGAGTCAGCGCCTTGCGAGAAGACGTTGCCCGACTTCTGGATGAGCCGGTCAGGGCTCGCCACGTCGGCCAGCGGGATCTTGAACAGCGGCTTCATCGAGCCGTCGGCGTACTGGGCGTACATGGTGCCGTCGGTGTCGAACTGGACGCGCTCGATCGTGCTCGGACCGTTGCCGTCGGTCACAGCCTTGGTGACCGTGTAAGGTGAGGCGAGCTGGGTCATCTTCGACATGTCGAGGGTCATTGGCGCGCCGCCGGGCACGGTAAACGACAAATTTCCACCGGCGGTCAGCTTGCCGGTGGTGCCGTCGAATGTGAGGGAGTCACTGTCGAGGAGACCGCCTGCGGCGTACGGGAACGACGACGTTCCGGACGCTGCCTTCGACTGATCGAACACGGCCACATCCCAGGTGTTGGCGCCTGTCTTGGTGTAGTAGACGTCGAGAATTTTCTTACCGCCGAGATTGTCGTACACCACCATCGAGGATTTCGCGGTGTAGGTCGCGCCTGCAAGGTTGCCGCTCGGCAGGGGCGGGGCAACAACAGTCGCGTCGCTTGGCAGATTGGCAGTGAAGGTGCCGTTCTTGGTCGGAAGCGCGGTGAGTTCGGTGGCCGAAATCTGGACCGGAACAAGGCCTTCAAAGCCGTTGGCGGTGGCAGCCGGAACGCCGTTGGCGTAGCTGTAGCCCATGAGCTGGTAGCCGGCGGAATTGATCAGGCGGCCCTGGCCGTCGGGAACGAAGGAGCCGGCACGGGTCAGAAACGGCGAGCCTGATGCGTCGCGGACGACAAAGAAGCCGTTGCCATCGACAGCAAGATCGGTGGTCGACGTCGTGTATTGCAGCGCGCCCTGCTTGCTGATCGAATTCAGCACATTGGTGGTGACGCCGCCGGAATTGTAGCTGCCGGGCGTGCTGGGCAGAACCAGCGACGAGAATTCGGTATAGGCGCGCTTGTAGCCGGTCGTGCTCGAGTTCGCGATGTTGTCGGCGACCGTCGACAGCCGGTTTGCCTGGGCAGCCATGCCCGAAACACCGGTTCGCATCATTCCGTAAAGGCTCATCGATGGTCTCCTCAAATCTCATGCCACGATAGGGAAGCTACGCGGCATGTCTTGCGCGAGGCTGATCAGACGACCAGCCGGTAACCGAGGAAACGTTTGGAATCGATCGGGTCGTGGCCAAGACGCTCGCGCAGCTTTTTGCGCAGCTTGGAGATGTGGCTTTCGACGACATTTTCTTCGACTTCTTCGTCGAACACGCCGTAGATCGCGTTGAAGACTTGAGTCTTGGTGACGCGACGGCCGCTGTTGCTTGCCAAATATTCCAGGATACGGCGCTCGCGGCGCGGCAGCGGCAATGGCTCACCGTGGATCTCGGGGTCGCGGCCATCCATGAAGATGCGCATCGCGCCAATCTCGGTGAAGCCGGTGTCTTCCTGGGCGCGGCGGCGGATCGCCGAGATGCGGGCCAGGATCTCACGGATATGGACAGGCTTGCGAATGACGTCGTCGACGCCGGATTCGAAAAGCTTGAGCGTGTTTTCGAGATTGTTCTGCTCGCTGAGCGCGATGACCGGCGCCTTGGAGCGGTCCCGCAGCTGGCGAGGAGAAATCAAACCCTCGCTGCAGTCGCCGATGAGGAAGGCGCGAACCGAACGCAGATCTTCCTCAGGAGCGCTGGTGACCCATTCGCCGAATTCGCCGGAGCGGAAACCCGCGCAAGCGACGCCTTCCCGGTCAAAAAGTGAATTATATCCTTTGGTGACGAGCTCTCGCTCGTCGACAACAACAATCATCGGCCCCGCCTTCCGAATCAGAAATAAATGCCCCGTTAACCAATCGGTAATGGGTCGAGACCAAGGCGACCAATCGTGAATTCTTGCCGCTATTTTTTGGGGAGTCAGGAATCGCATGGGTTGAACCGGCTGCACGACATGCGTGCATCCTGATTCAGCGTTTGGAGGACGGCGGGTGTCTCGGCCTGTGACCGGTTCAATATGGCGCGGGCCGCCTAGGGGTTGCAGAAATTCCGGGCATTGTCGGTCCAGCGGCCGAAGCCGGTGGCGACCATGTTGGCGATGACGCGGCAGACATAACGCTTCTGGGCGGGGTCGTTATTTGGGCCGGCGTGATAGCGTGCGACAGCCATCGACCAGGACTCGTGGCGGCTGTGAAGACTGACCAGAAAGCGCGCGGCGTAGTCGACATTGCGACGGGGATCGAGCATGTCGCGGACCGAACGAAACTCGGCCGCGTGATAGCGGTGGTTTATCTGCATGCAGCCGAGATCGATCAGGGTCTTGCCTTCGCTGCGGGCGGTTTCAAAGGCAGCGAGAGCCTCGGTCTCGTTACTGGGAAAAACTGCTTTTCCTTCTATATTCAATGCGTTGGGTTGCAAACTGCCCTTTTTTCCGGTCTCCGTCAGGCCGACTGCATAAAGGATGCCGACCGGCACGCCATAGCGGTCTGCGGCGCGCAGGATCTCCGGCTCGCAAGGGTTCGCAGCGGCTACGGCCAGGCCAGTTGCAGCACTAGATATAGCGGCTGCTGCCAGGGCGATCAGCGCGAGGCGGCGAGATGTTGTGTGCGCTACCGTCTTCATTTGCCGATCTCCCGCCAGGACGTCCATTGCCTGAATTGCCACCTTCGCTACCTGTTCCGTCCGACTGGAAGGACGGTTGGTCGCGACCGCTGGCACTGCCGGATGGGGCACCGCTGTCACTGCGTGGTTGCCCCGATTGCGGTTGAAGGATGGTGACGCGATCGACATCGAATCCGAGGCCACGCAGCGCTGTGTTGATCGCTTCGCGGTCGGCGGAAAGCCGATGATAGGCTTCGGCGTTTTCAACTTCGATTTCAATCGAGAGTTGCTCTCCAGCCAGGCGCAAACTGGCTGTAACCATGCCCAATTCGACCGGACGCAGCTGGATCTTGAGGACCTGTGCGGCGGGCGCATTTGTGGTGCTGGCCTGGAGCTGCTGGACCGCACTTGCGGCTGCGGTGTGGCGTGGCGCGTCGGAGGCGATGGCAAGGGCGAGTGCGCCTGCAGTGCTGTTGGCACCGGAGGCGGCAGGAGCGGGGATGGCTTGCTCGGAAATGACGCTGACGCGGCTTGCAGCGGTGGGTTGCTCGGCCTGTTTTGCTGGTGTCGGGCGTGCCGGCTTGTCGGCTTCGGCAGCATCCGTGCTTGCCGCGCCCGGCGTGGCGGACTGCGCTGTGACAGGTGTATCAGATATGCGTGTTTCAGCCACGGGTGCCATGCCAGGTGGCAAAGCCGAGCCAGCGGAGCTCGCACGCGCTGACGCGCTGCTCATGACCAGTGCTGAACGCTCGGTGTCGGCCATGTCGCCGGCGGGCGTTGCTGCGACATCGCCGGCCTCGGCGTCGGCGGCATCGGCCAAGCCGGCATTGGCCGGGTGGCTGGTCGCCTTTCGCAATTCACTCAATGCAAGCACCAGCGGCAAGGCGGCATCGGCCGACATGTCAGCCTTGCTAGCGTCCTTGGCCGACGTGTCGGGGAGTTCAGCACCTTCGGGTTGGCTGGTTTCCGCCGATGTCTCCGTGGTGCCCGGATCGGTTTCGTCCTTGGCATCAGCAACGCCTGGATCACGCGCGGCAAGCCGTGCGGCGAGCTTGTGTAGGCCCTTTTCGCGCGGCGCGTCCTGGTCGGCGGCCTGCTCCTTCGACTGCTTTTCGCCCTTTTGCGGCGACATCAAAGTGCGGCCGAAATCCGCCTGCTCGTCGTTGCCTGCCAGAGCGTTGCGGTCTGCCGCCGATGGATGTCTGGCGGTCGGGCTCACCAGCGCAGCGCTAATGCCGTCGGTCATTTGGGAGAGCCTCCGAGAAGTTCGTCTATGGATTCGAGAGTACGGCGCGCTTCGATGATCTTGGGGTCTTCAGCCTCGGCGGGTCCTGGCTTGGTCAGCGGCACGACCCTGGGTGCCTTGGCGATCGCCGGCTCCGGGAGCGTGGGCATTGACTGCGCCGCAGGAGCCGGCGCTTCGACGGCATCGGGAACCATTGGATCGGCCGGAGGCGATGCAAGGTCGAGCGGTGCTGGCGGCAGGTCCTCGATGTCGATTGGTTTCGGCTTGCTTTCTGGCGAGGCCGGTACCGCCGAGGTCATTTCGGTGGCGACTGCCTCGACGGCGTCGAGCAAAGCACGGTCACCCTTGGACAGCTTGTCGCGGTCGATACCGCCAAGCATGCCCAGCATGTCGGCAGCATTGCCCGACGTGACAGCCGAAAGTCCGGAATAGAGCTGAGCACGCGGGTCGGTGCTGTTACTGCCGTCGCGGCCTTGCTCGGCCCTGGCGGCMGCGAACGCCGAAAGCTCGGTCAGGCCGTCGATCGCGGCGCGACGAGCGATACGGAGATAGACGACCTTCTCCTGCTCGGCATCCATCATCGCCGTGATCTCGGCAATCGAGTCGAGATTGACCGAGGCGTGCAGGGTGACGACGCCAGCGACAAAGGCATCGGCGAACTGGCTGGCATAGGGTGAGCGCAGGTAGCTGCGGACATATTGGGTCGAGGTGCGCAGGAAGCGGCCACCGTCCTCCATCCGGCTGGCAAGCGTCACCGAACGGCGCAGTGCTGCTTCCTCAACCAGCGTGCCGGGGCTCAAAAGGCGAGCCTGATCGAACAGCTTCATCGCCTTTTCGGGCTCATCGGTGATGCTGACCGAACCCTTGACCAGGGCAAGGAAGGCGCCCAGCTCGGAGATCTGCGTCAGCGGATCGATCGAGGCGAGTGCTTCGACCGCGCCTTTCGGCTTGCCCCTGAGATAGTCGATGATGCCTTGCGCAAGCGTGCGGTCGGCCTCTTCGAGGGTGAGCCGCGACAGGACCTGTTCGATGGTCAGCGGATTGCCGCCGCTCATGGCGTAGATGAGCAAAGCGCGAAAATTCTTGGGGTCCTTGAATGCGGCTGTACTGGCCGTGCGCATGCGCTCGTCGGTCATTTCGAGCAGTCGGCGCTGCAGCGGCAACGAAGCCTGGTCGCCGCCGGCAATGCGGTCCTGCAACAGCTGCAGGCAGCGCACGAGCTGGTAAGGCTCAAGTGCTGGCGCTTCGCTGGCCATGGCGCGGCCTGGCACGCCCGCAACCAGCAGGGCGATGAGGGCCGCACCTGAAAGAGATGCCGCCAGCCTCATTGAGGCTTCTCCAGCAAGATTTCGATGCGCCGGTTGGTGGCCGAGAAGGGCTCTGCTGTGTCTTTCAGCTTGCGGTCGGCGAAGCCGGCGACCTCGACGATGCGCTTCTCGTCGAGCCCGGCGCGGGCCAGCATGTAATAGGCCGAATGGGCGCGCGCGGTGGACAGGCGCCAATTGTCGTAGCCGCCGCCTCGGAACGGCCTGGCATCGGTGTGGCCGTTGATCGAGACCTGGCCTTCGTGGGCCGAGATGGTCTTGGCGATCTTTTCCATGGCAAGCACGAGCTGCTTGCGCGGCACGGCAGAACCGATCTCGAACATGCCGAAGTTGAACTGCTCGGTAACCGAGATGACGACGCCCCTGTCGGTGGCGACGACCGAGACGCCGTCGGGCAGGTTTGGGCCCGACTTGATGGCCTCGGCGAGTTCGCGCCTGATAGCGTCGGCGTCCTTGATGGTGTCCTTGCTCGGCGTATCGTCCTTGGGCTTCGGCTTTTCGGATATAGCTTGGGCTTCGGCTGCCTCCGATTTGGGGGCATCGCCGGGCTTGGCGCTTTCACGGGCAAGGGGTGTTGCTTGTTCGGCTGCCTTGGACGAGGGCTCGGCGGCCTTCACAGGCTCCGACGTGTCAGAGCGCGCGGTCTTGTCGCCCGGCTTTGCCGGATCGCCTTCGATCGAGGCACGCTCGGCACTTGCCTCGGCAGCGGGTGTTGCGACCTGCTCGGTCCAGAAATCGGGCGCGAAGGGATCGCGATAGGCTTCACCGCCGGTGGCACCACTCGAAGGGCCGGCACTTTGCGCCCCGCCGTCTCCGCGTTCGGAGACATTGGCCTTGGCGCCGGTCTCCTGGGCGATCTCGGCGAGAACGGCATAGGGGTCGTTGAAGAGGTGGTCGTCGGAACGCTTGACGGAATCGGCGGAGTCGGCCGAATTCTTCTCGGTCGACGGGCCGGCATTGCCGCGGCCGTCGGTGCCGGCCTTGCCTGAGGCTTCCTGCGGGGTCTCAGCGGTCAGGCCAACGGAGTTGGGGCCATCGCCAAGCTCTTCGAGCCCCTTGCGGCTGGCGTTGCGGTCGACAAGCTTGACCGGATTGAAATAGCTGGCGACCGCCGCCTTGGTCTGCTCGTTGGCGGCACTGATCAGCCACATGACCAGGAAGAAGCACATCATTGCCGTCATGAAGTCGGCGAAGGCGATCTTCCACGCACCGCCGTGATGGCCTTCATCGTGATCGACATGGGCACGCCGGACGATGATGATCTCGTGGCGCGGCTCGCCGCCGTCGGTGGCAGTCATGGCAAGGTCTCGGAAAGGGCCGAAGACCATTCGCCGAGACGGGTCTCAAACAGGTTGTCGTCGATCGAAACACTGAGATCGAAGCCTGTAGCCTCGATGAAGTCGACATTGGCCGCGCGCTCGCCCAGGGCCGTTGCCAGCGCGTCGAACAGGAACTGCGGGCCGCTGACCTTGATGCGCACCGCCTCGCGGTCGGCGCAGGCTGATATGACGGCACTGGCCAGGGCGTCGATGGAGCGGCTGCGGATGTCGTCGCTGACCAAGCCGGCGACAATGCGGGCGGCGGCATCCGTGGAGAGATGGACGAGGCGCGTTTCCATCTCGCCGATGCGCATGGCGATGGCGGCACCTGTATCGGCACCGAAGCGGGCGCCGAGATCGGCGATCTCGGTGGCATGGCGCTGGCGCTCGACTTCGAGGGCTGCCTCATGCTCCTCGCTCAGCCGCGCGGCCAGCTCGGCCTCGGCGTGAGCGACCGCCTCGGCGACGATCGCCGGGATGTCCGGATCGGGCACTGCCTTGGGGTAAGTACTTGCGGCCGGCGTTTCGAGGTCGGGCCCGTTGGGAGCCAACGGCGCGAAATCGGTCAGCCTTTCGAAAAGCGCTGCAATCGACATCAGGCGGCTACCTCCTTGGCAGCCCATTTGCGCAGGATCAGTGCGGTGCGCTCT
>NZ_JBFUKO010000150.1:0-9775 GCF_056400805.1 Aminobacter sp. P4_H6_2 | reverse complement strand
AGACGGGGTGCTGCGTGTGCTGAAGCATATGGGCATCCTGCCCGACGCCGTCGTTGAGCCGGCTGAGCCGCCACGATCCATGCGGGTCGATGGCAGGCAAGCTTTCACGTATGCGCCGGTTAGGGGCATCTTCGAACCAGCGGTGGCACTGGGAGATGGGGTCCAAGCTGGAGACCTTGCCGGTATCATCCATCCGATTGCGGGCCGTCTGAGCCCGCCAGATCGGTTCAGTTCACGCAGTCGGGTCTCGTTGTTTGCCAAAGAGCCCCGGCCCTCATTGAGGCCGGAGATTGCCTGTTCAAGCTTGTGGTCGACGTGTCGCCTCCCCCGATTCAGGAGCGCATACCGCCTATTTGGACGGCCCTTTGGGCACATCAACCTCGCGGATGAAATCGCGAAGCGTTTCCATATCCCATGATAGCGGGCGGTCGTCTGCATAGTGTGCAATGCGCTCGCGAACAGTGCGATAGATCGCATCTGTTCGAGGGGCACGCGTTTCCTTGCCAGCCAGGAAGTCGTGCGCCTGTGCTGCGGCCATCAATTCAATTGCCAGGATGTATTCGGCATTGTCGATAACGGCTAGTAGCTTATTGGCGGCGACGGTCGGATGGGCGAGAAAGTCTTCTTGCAAGCCGGAGGTAACACCCCCGTCAGTCGCAGCCGGGGCCGCCAGGCGGCGGTTCACGTTACTCAACGAAGCGGCAGTATACTGCGCAATCATGAAGCCAGAATTGCAGCCGCCTTCACTTGCGAGAAACGCCGGCAGATTGTTGACCAGCGGATTGACCAGACGGTCGATGCGTCGCTCGCTCATAGCAGCCACCTGAGCCAGAGCGATCGTCAGACTGTCGGCAGCCTGACCTAACGCGGGCGCAACTGCATGCGCCTGCGAAAAGACCAATGGGTTGTCCAGCGTACCCGACACTGCAGGATTGTCCGTGACGGAAGCCAGTTCGCGGTCGACCAGGTGTGCAGAGCGCTCCATCACCTCAAGGGCGGCACCATGCACATGAGGTACAGCGCGAAGGCTGAGCGCGTCTTGAGTGCGTCGCCCGCGAGCCGCGTCGATCAGGCCGCTCCCTTCGAGCAACCCGCGCAGCGTTGTGCCTACCGCCTCGATACCAGGTGACGGCCGCATGGCGAGCACGCGCTCGTCAAAAGCCGCCATTTGACAGCCAGCTGCTTCGAGCGTTAGAGCCGCCGCTGCATCGGCCCAGCGCAAAAGGCGTTGGACGCGAGCCAATGCCACACACAAAAGTCCGGTAGCGCAGGCAGTGCCATTGACCAGGCTGAGGCCCTCCTTGGCGCCGAGCACCAGAGGTTCGACTCCGATGGCTGCCAAGGCGTCACGTCCGCTCATTCGACGCCCCGCGACACGCGCCCTGCCCTCGCCGATCAATACAAGCGCAATGTGTGCGTTGTGCGTGAGATACCCCGCCGATCCACGCGACGGTACCTCGGGGATGCAGCCGCGCTCCAAGAAGCTCAGTAAGTTGAGAACGATCTCTGGTCGCACTCCAGAGTGGCCGTGCGCAAAATTGGCCACCTGCGATGCAATGATGGCACGGATGCTGCGCTCCTGCAGCAGATCACCAACCCCGCAAGCGTGGCTGAAGATAATGTTGCGAGAAAGTTGCTGCTGCAAAGCAGGTTCGACCACTGTGTTCGACAGCGCGCCAACCCCGGTGTTCACGCCGTAGGCGCGTATGCCGTTTTCGACTATGCGCGCCACGATGCGGTTTGCGTGTACGACACGGTCCCAAGCGGCAGGCGCAAGCGCCAGCGTCTCACCATCGCTGATCCGCGCGATGTCGCGCCAACTTGGAGATATGTCTATTGATACTACCATGGCATGCTCTCGAAAGGGCTTGGTTTGTGTGCGAGATGGCCGATTGGCTGCCTTGCGCCAGCCTTGTTTCATGAGTGCAAACGAGCTGCAGAAGTGCGCGCGTGCCTGCTTTGATATGGCGTCGATCTTCCGCGCCCGGGGTCGCTCGGCTTGCCGAGGCAATGCGGTTCCATCTTCGCCCGTTGGGCGTCAGTCAGCACAAATCGATCCATCCGGAGCTTGAATCACAATCCAAGCTCACCGTGATCCTGAACCTCAAACCTTAGAGCGGGTGGCCCCGCCCGCGTGATGCTCGGCCACGCCGCCAGCAATTCGCGGGTGTAGGCTTCCCGTGGCGACTTGAATAGCGACCCAACGTCGCCGCCCTCAACCACTTTTCCCGCGCGCATGACGATAGCGTTTTCGGCGATGAGCCGCACGATCGCCAGATTGTGGCTGATGACGACAAGCGTGATCTTTTCTGACCGCCTGATGTCTTGCAAGAGGTTGAGTAGATCGCCCTGAACGGAGACATCGAGACCGGCGGTCGGCTCGTCGGCGACAAGGATCGACGGCTTCATCAGCAGCGCCCGGGCAATCGCCACCCGCCTCGCCTGTCCGCCGCTGATCTCGTGCGGGTATTTGTCGACGACGCTCTGCGACAGGCCGAGCCGGTTCAGGATGACGCGCAGCCGCTCATCGGTCGTCGCGACTGGCTCCTTCAATACTGTGGCCACCTCGTTCATCAGCGTCCTGATGCGGCTGCGCGGTGACAGCGAGGCGGCCGGATCCTGGAAGATCGGCTGGATGAAGCTCGCGCGTTGCTTGAGTGCCGCGCGGCTGTGCACCAGCGGATTGCCCAGGATGCGGATTTCGCCCTGGTCGAGCTTCTGCAGGCCAAGAATGGCGCGCATTAGCGTCGTCTTGCCGGAGCCGGATTCGCCGACAATTCCGAAACATTTGTCTTGTGGAATGGAGAGCGAGACGCCGTCGAGCGCGGCGGTTTCGCCAAAGCGCAACTGCGCATTGTTGATCGAGATCGCGTCCATCACGGCGTCTCCAGCCGAAGGCAGCGGGCGCTGTGCCCGGCATCATCGCCGACGAGATAATCGCCGGGATCGACGACAGCGCAATCCGCGAACGAGACGTCGCAGCGTCCGTTGAAGATACAGCCGGGCGGCCGCTGGCGCGGATCCGGCAGCTCGCCGGCAATCACCGTGAATCGATTCTCAGAGGCATCGGCATGGCGCTCGCGGTCGATCTGCACCTCGCAGTCGAACAGCATGCGGGTATAGGGATGGCCGGGCTGTTGCTGCACTTTGTTGACCGTACCGCTTTCCAGTCTTTCGCCGGCATAGAGCACCGAAAGCTTGTCGCAATATTCGGTGACCAAGCCGAGGCTGTGGGTGATCAGAAGCACGGCGCAGCCAATGCGGTCGCGCAGGCCGATGATCTCGCGCATGATCTGCGCCTCGACCGTCACGTCGAGCGCGGTGGTCGGCTCGTCAGCGATCAGCAGCGCCGGCTCCGACAAGAGCGCCATGGCGATCACCACGCGCTGGCGCATGCCGCCGGACAGCTCGTGCGGATACTGGCCCATCCGCCGCTGCGGGTTGCTCAGCTTGACCTTGTCGAGCGCGTCTTCGGCCATCCCTATGCGTGTCTTGCGGTCGCTGCCGGGAGAGCGCCGGCGCAGCACTTCGCAGAGCTGCGTGCCAACGGTGAACACCGGATTGAGCGAGAGCATCGGATCCTGGAAGATCATCGCCATTCCACGGCCGCGCAGCGCCGCCGTCGCGTTGCGCTTGGTTAGGTCGAAACTTTTGCCGTCGATCTTCGCTGTGCCTGATGTAACCTTGGCATTGTTGGCGAGCAGGCCCATCAGCGCGAAGGCGACGGTCGATTTTCCGCTGCCGGATTCGCCGACCAGCCCGAGCATTTCGCCCTTCTGGATCTCCAGGGAAACGTCGCGTAGTGCATGCGCGGTGCCATGTGGCAGGCTATAGTCGACCGACAGGTTGCGCACAGAAATCGCCATCAGCTCACACTCGCTGTTTTGGGGTCGATGACACGCCGCAGCGCCTCGCCGAGCAAGGTTGCGCCGAGTGTGGCAATGGCCAGCACCAGGGCGGCGGCGATGGTCGGCCACCAGGATTGGTTGATCGACACGAAGCCGTCCTTGATCAGCGTGCCCAGTGAGGATTTCGGCGGCTGTACGCCAAAGCCGAGGAAGGAGAGTGAGGCTTCGAAGGCGATTACGACAGGCAGGTTCATGCTGGCCAGCACGATAACCGGGCCGGCGACATTGGGCAGGTAATGCCTGACCACGATGGTAACGGGGTGAACAGCGAGCATGCGCTCAGCTTCGATGAAGCTCAGATTGCGCAAGGTGTGCGCCCGGGCCCGTGCCATGCGGCCGAATTGCGGAATGAAGACGACGGTGACCAGCAGCACGAAGGTGGCCGAGCCCTTCCCGTAAAGCGCGATCAGCGCGAAGGCCAGGATGAGCGGTGGGAACGCGTTGACGATATCGAAGACCGCCATCACCGCCCGATCTATCCAAGCGCCGGCGATGCCGGCGACAATGCCGATCACCGAACCGATGATCGACGAGATGACGACGATCATCACAGCCAGCGTCAACGCATAGCGCGTTCCGACCGAGGTGCGCGCCATCAGGTCGCGACCGAGATTGTCGGTGCCGAGCAGATGCGTCAGTCCCGGCTGCGCAAAGCGGGCCTTGATGTCGATCGCATTGGGATCGGGACTGACAAGCGGGCCGACCAGCGCGAACACGAGGATAGCCAATGTGAAGGCCAGCCCAAGCCGGCCGTCGCGTTCAGAGCAGATGCGTTTGAGCGTCACGACCAGTCCGCTCATGTGCGGGCCCCCGCGATGCGAGGGTCGAGCAGCGCGTTGATCATATCAACCATCAGGTTGGCGACGATGTAGAATGCTACGATAAAGACGACGCAGGCCTGCACCACGGGGTAGTTGCGTTGCGCGATCGAGTTGAAGATCAGGCTGCCGATGCCGGAGCGGGCGAAGATGATCTCGACGACGACCGAACTGCCGATCAGGTCACCGAGCCCAATGCCGAGGATAGACACGACCGGCACCAAAGCAAGCTTCAGCGCGTACAGGCCAACGATACGGTATTCGGATACACCATAGGCGCGCATTGTGCGCACATGCAGCTCCGCCAGCGTGTCGAGCAGCGCCGCACGCACCAGGCGCGAGATGTAGCCCACCCAGCCGAGCGCCAGCGCCACGCTGGGCAGGATCAGGTGCCGTAGCCGGTCCGCGATGTCGCCGGGCGCACCGGCACCGGCCACCGGCAGCCAGTGCAGGCCGATGGCGAAGATCAGGAACAGGATGACCGAGACCACCAGCGTCGGCGTCGTGATGAAGGAGATCGACAGCAGGGCCAAGCCACTGTCGAGCCACGACCCCGGTTTCAGCGCCGCGATGACGCCGATCGGAATGCCGACGACCAGCGCCAGCGCCAGCGCGCTGAAGGCCAGGGCCAGCGTGTTGGGAATGACATCGAGAACGATCTCGAGGATCGGCCGGCGCGAGACGACATCCTCGCCGAAATTGCCGGTCGCGGCGCGGCTGGCGAACAGCCAAAGTTGCTCGAGCAGGCTGCGGTCGAGGCCCATGTCATGGGCTATCTGGGCGCGAAGCTCTGGCGTTGCTCGCGGRCCGAGCATCACCGAGGTGAAGTCTCCCGGCACCAGGCGCACCATCAGGAATAGAAGGAGCGCGGCGCCGGCGATGGTCAGCGCCACCGATGCCAGACGACTCGCGATGAAAGCGGCAGTCCGTTGCGATCTGCTCATGAACGGGGCTCCGGGTCTGGTCCGCCACAACTGGTCATCTGGTCCATCGACCTCACGCCTTGTCAAAGAACTCGAATTGCCAGTCCTTGCCATTGGGCAGGAACATAGGCTTCAGCCAGGCCGCGTTGACGAAGAAGTTGCGGCCGTGCGTGACCCAGATGCAGGAAGCCGATTCATCGAGCAGCTTCTGCATCTTGATATAGATCTCCTCGCGCTTGGCCGTGTCCAGCGTCTCCAGGCCCTCCTGGTGGAGCTTGTCGAACTCGGGATTGTTCCAGCGTTGCCAGTTCCACAGGCCGATCTGGCTGGCGAGGAACCACTGCGTCTGGAAGCTCGGGTCGAACTTGGAGGTGTAGGCAATGAGCGTCAGTTCGAGATCCTTGCCGGCATCGTCGGCACCGAGCGCCCAGTAGGCGCCTGAATCCATCGCGTTGATAGTGAGCGTGATGCCGACTTCGGCGAGATTGGCCTGAGCGATCTGCGCCACCGCCAGCGATGTCGCGTCGTTGAGACACGTGAAGGTGAAGGTCAGCCCCGTCTTGCCGGTCTCGGCGAGCAGCGCCTGCGCCTTGGCGAGATCCCTCGTGTAGAGCGGCGCATCGGCCCAGTTGCCGAGCAGGCCGGGCGCCAGCAGCGTCTTGGCGCGCGAAGTGGCGCCGGAATAGGCACCCTGGATGATCGCATCGACATCGATCGCCCATCGGATGGCCTGGCGCACCTTAAGGTCGGCGAGATCGCCCTTTTGCACATTGATGCCGATCCAGGTGTAGTCGATCCCTGGAATGTCGATCACCTTGGTGTCCGGCAGGCCCTTGGCGGTGTCGAGCTGGTCGGCATCGAAAGCGGTTAAGTCGAGCTCCTTGGCCTGATAAGACAGGAAGGAGGTCTTGCGCTCGGGAATGATCTTGCAGGTGATCTCCTCGAAATGCGCCTTGTACGGCCCCTTGTAGTCGGGGTTGGCGGCGAGCACGAACTGTTCCTTCGGGCGCCATTCCTTGAGAGTCATCGGTCCGGAGCCGATCAGCGTGGTGGCGATCTTGTCGCCCAGTTGTTCGACGGCCTTCTTGGACAGGATCGCACCTGACGCGTCGCAGATGCCGATCAGCCAGAGTGCGGCCGAGGGATGCTTGAGGATTAGCTTGCCAGTGTATTTGCCGGTGACTTCGACGGATTTGAGCGCCTTCATGTCGTCGGCATAGGCGAGCTTCTTGCCGTTCTTGTCGCCATTGATGTAGCGGTCGAACGAGTATTTGACGTCGTCGGCTGTCATCTCGCCGAAGCCACCGGTGAACATCTGGCCGGGGTTGAGTTCGAAGCCGAACTCGGTGACGGAAATCTGCTTGAACTCCTTGGCCGCGTCGTTGGTCCAGCTGGTCTTGCCCGGCTCGAACCGCACCAGCGTCTGGCAAACCGAACGGATGATGTTGCCTTCGGTGGTGCCGACGCGATTGCCCGGATCGAGATTGCCAATATCGGCATCGAGCGCGATGATCGGGTTGGTTCTGTCAGCCGCCCGCGCGAAGCTGACATAGGGCAGGATCGCCAGTGCCGACGAGCCGGCCAGGAATGTTCTGCGGTCGAGTTTCATGTGCATTTTTGTTCCCCCTTTTTTTGTTGGCTACATGCAATCGCGTGGAATGACCTCGTCGTAAGTCCGCTCGGCGAAGACCGTTCCCCGCTCGTAAGCCTTGACCCAGCCGCGTGCGTAGAAATTGTCGCGGTCGCAGCTGATGGTTATTCCGCAATCGAGCCGTGCGCTCCAATCGGGCCTGGTCAATTCCTCATGGCAGGTCACTTGCGTCACGCAGCTCGCCGGGTCGTCGTCGGTGATCCCATAGACCTTGCGGCGCCAAGAGGTGATCTCTGTGCCGGTTTCCTCGAAGACGAAGCGGCCATCGTCGGACAGTGCCGTCAGTTCGTTGCGTCCGGTCGGCAGGTCGGTCGTCAGCGAGCGCAGCTGGCGCGCCGGCTCCTTGATCGTCACCGGACCGGGGTGCGCCCACAGCGCCTCCTCGAAAGCGACGGGTGCCAGGCCATCTTCGCTGGCTAGGATCGACAGATCGAGCCGGCAGCCCTTTGGGTCGAGTGTCAGCATCGTGCGCTCCGGCGACGGCCAGGCCATCGGCCAGTAGGACGAGGAAATCGCCACCCGCAGCCTGTGTCCCTTGGGGATGATCTGCGCCACCGGTTTGAATTCCAGTTCGACATCCTCGAACTGACCTGGCGTCAGCGGCGTCGGAAACTCGTGGCTCTCGCGGTGCGTGAGATTGAGCAGCGCAAAGGTGATGAAGGCGGAGGTGCCATCGGGCGCCACATCGTTCAGCCTGACGCAGATTTGCGCCTGTGGCTTGTCGGCGGCGACGCGCAGCCTGATTTTCGATATGCCGGCAAGCGGCAGGTCGGCATCCATCACCACGCTGTCGAAGCAAAGCGAGCCGCCATCATCGGCCCGCTGGTCGCGTGCGCCTTCGGCCGAGATGCGGCCCTGGCCATAGGGGCACCATTCCTGCCCTTGCACGCCGGTGGTGAGCGGCGAGGAAATGATCGGCCTTGCCCCGCCGGCATCCTGCGTTTCGCCGAGCTTGCCGTCGCCGTTCAACCACCAGGTCTTGTCGCCGATCTGCTTTGCCGGCCATTGCGGAAAACCCAGCCAGCGGCCTGGCCTGAAGTCGATATGCGAATGCGGCGTGGCATAGTCCATCAGGTAGAAGCGCATGTCCGGCTCGCGGTCGGCACCGTTGTCGATGCCCTTCAGCCAGTGATCGTACCAGCGGATGCATTCCTGCAGGTAACCGACGGCAGGGCCGGGTACGCCATAGTTTGGTTCCTTGTGGCCCCACGGACCGCAAAGACCTTTGGCCAACCCTTTGAGGTTCTCGACCAGGCTGAAGATGGTCTGCGTGTAGCCATCGAGGTAGCCTCCGACCGCCAGCACGGCGCACTCGATCGTAGAAAATTCCTCGCACACCGAACCCTGCTTCCAGAACGCGTCGCGACGCTGATGCTTCAGCCATTCAGCGGCATGGTTCTTGTGGTCGTCGAGCCGGTCCTTCCACATCTGCCGCCAGCGATCCTCGCCGACGACGGCCGGGTCCGGCGGCAGCGCCGAATAGCCGAACAACGCCCCGCCCCAGCCGAAATTATCGTTGATCAGCAGGCCACCATTATAGTGCGCATCGCAAGCGTAACGATCGTCGGTTGAGCAGGACGTGACGATTGCCTTCAATTGCGGCGGACGGCGCGCTGCGACCTGCAAACCGGAAAACCCGCCCCAGCTGTTGCCGATCATGCCGGCCACGCCGGTGCACCAGGGCTGCGCGCAAAGATGGTCGAGAATCTCCAGCGCGTCGTCCTGCTCGCGCTTGACATATTCGTCGTCGAGCAGGCCTTCGGAATCGCCGGTGCCGGCAATGTCGACGCGGGCGCAGGCATAGCCGTGGCCGGCGAAGAAAAGATGCATCTCCTCATCGCCCGTGCGCGTGCCGTCGCGACGGCGATACGGTATGTATTCGAGGATCAGCGGGACGGGATTGTCTTCGGCGTCTTCTGGCAGGAACAAGCGTGCGGCCAGCTTGCGGCCGTCGGCAAGCGGAATCCAGTGGGTTTCGACTGTTCTGACCCCGGAAATAATGACGCTGGGCATACGAACTCCGGCTTTGATTAAATGAGCATTTAATATATTGAATGGCTAATCAATGCACAAACTGAAAGGCAATGCAATGGCGAAACGATCAATCAAGGCGATGCGCCGGGAAGAATTGATGGACGCCGCGGTCGCTGTCATCGGGGACGAAGGTATGTCCGGCGCCACGATGGCAGCCATCGCCCGGCGCGCTGGAATGTCGGCCGGGCTGGTCAATCACTATTTCGACAGCAAAGAAGAGCTGATGGCGCTGGCCATGCGTAATCTGTCGAACCTGTTTCGTCAGGATATTCTCAAGCTGGCGCCTGCAAATCCGACGCCGGTGCAGCGGCTGCGGGCGATCGTCGACGGCTCGTTCGCGCCGCAGCACTTGGGCGCGCCCAAGCGCGCGGCGGCGTGGATGCAGTTCATGATCGCTTCCCAGACCGAGCCGCGCATCAAGCATCTCTATCATCTGACGGG
>NZ_JBFUKO010000149.1:0-9894 GCF_056400805.1 Aminobacter sp. P4_H6_2 | reverse complement strand
GCATGGCCTGCACCTTGGCCTTGGCCGGCGCGATTGCCGCTTCGCTTTCCCACTCGACGATCGTGATGACGTTGTGTTCGCCTGCTAGTGACGGCTGCTCCAGCAGCATGTCCTGCAGGAAGCCCGGCTGCACCCTCAGCAGTTCGTGCGTCTGCCGGACCTTGCCGAGAAATTCGGCGCGTGCCCGATCGGGAACCGCGAACCTGTCGACCCTGTAGACGCGTTGTGCCTTGCTTGCGTTCTGATCCATCTCTCTTGCTCTCCTTGCTTCAACGGGAACGATTTGTGCGACCTCAACCAAAGTTGAGGTCAAGTGCAATTCGCAGGTCACCGTAGAATTTTTGAAGCAGCTCAGAACTGCTCGTTGTTTGCCAGTTCGATGAGATTGCGCAGCGCAGCCACGCCCAGGCTATTGATGTGCTTGCGCCCGAGCGCGATGTCGATGCGCATGGCGATCGCATCGGCGTCGGCGCCGCGCAGGTCGGCAAGCCGCTCGATGCCGATTTCTTCGAGATAGCGGATCATCGTTGGTCCGATCGAATAGGCGCGCAGCATCGATCGGCGTTCGTCTTGCGAAATCATGTCACCTCCCCTGCCCCAAAACTGCCGTCCAACCGTTTCTTAATGGCTCTCAACTACATGCTGTCAGCGAAAACCGCGGAAGATGGAGTGTTTGGGTGCGTTTTTCCGCAGCGATGACGGCTGAGCGGTGGTTGCCGGGGCGGATTGCCTCGCGCGTCACGCCGTTGTTGCGCCGCGTCGATGCGATACTGTTCAGCGCCGACGGACGCGGCGAAGCCGGCCGCATGTCGCTCATTGCCTTTGCCGTTCGCATCGTCAGTGCGGCCATCGCCTTCGTCAGCCAGGTGCTTCTGGCGCGCTGGATGGGCAGTTTCGAATACGGCATCTTCGTGCTGGTCTGGGTGACCATGGTCATCGTCGGCTCCCTGTCGTGCTTCGGCTTCCACACCTCGATCATCCGCTTCATCTCCGAATACCGCGAAAAAGGCATGCTCGCCGAATTGCGCGGCGTGCTTTTGGCCAGCCGGCTTTTCGTGCTGGCTGCCTCCACCGTCATCGCAGCCATCGGCATCGCAGGCGTCTGGCTTTTCTCCGGCAGGATCGAAAGCTACTACGTCGTGCCGTTCTTCCTCGGCATGTTCTGCCTGCCGATGCTGGCGCTGTCGGACGTCTTGCAAGGACTGGCGCGCGCCAATGCCTGGGCATTCCAGGCGCTGGTGCCGACCTACATCGTGCGGCCGGTGTTGATCCTCGTCTTCATGGCGGCAGCCGTGATGGCAGGGTTGGCGCCAACGGCCGAAACCGCTGTCATCGCCTCGATCGCCGCTACCTACGTTACCACGCTTGCCCAGTTCGCCCGTGTCACCTCGCGCGCCGACAAGCGCATCCCGGCAGGCCCGCGCAATATCCGGCTCGGCTACTGGCTCCGCATCTCGCTGCCGATCTTTCTGGTCGAGAGCTTCTTTTTCCTGCTCACCAATGCCGATGTGCTGATGGTCGGCTTCTACATGGACCCCGACAAGGTCGCGATCTATTTCGCTACGGTGAAGACGCTGGCGCTGGTCCATTTCGTCTATTTCGCCGTCAAAGCCGGCGTTGCGCAGCGTTACGCGCAGATTGCCCATAGCGAGCCGGAAAAGCTGGCCGGCTTCGCCCGCGAGACGGTTGCGTGGACGTTCTGGCCGTCGCTCTTGATGGGATTGCTGGTGCTGTTGTTTGGCCAGCCGCTGATCGGCATGTTTGGCCCGGGCTTCGATGAAGGTTATCCGCTGCTGTTCCTGCTGGTGGCGGCAGTGGTCGCGCGCTCGGCGGTCGGGCCATGCGAAAGCCTGTTGACGATGAGCGGCTACCAGAACGTCTGCGCCATGGTCTATGCCGCAACCCTTGCCCTCAACATTGGCCTCAACGTCGTCTTGATCCCCACGCTCGGACTGTGGGGGGCTGCGATCGCCACCTCGGCTGCGATGATCTTCGAGGCCACGGCACTTTCATTCACCGTATGGCGCGCGCTCGGCATCGTCATGGTCCTGTTCATCCCTGTCCGACGCACGCCGGAGAAAGCCTGATGGCGGCCATCCCGCTTCTCGAAGAGACCAGTGGCGGCCCAGCAGGGTCGATGATCGCCGGCATCGCCGGCGTTCCAGCCGACGTCGCCGATCTTGCCCATCTTGAATTGACCGCCAGCGAGCGGCCGCTCAGACGGCTTGCGATCTATCCGGCGTCCGCCGGCTTCGACCTTGTCGAGGAACTCGACCACCTCTGCACCCGCACCATCGAGCCCAACGTCTTCTTCAATCCGCGCTTCCTGGCACCAGCTATGCCCAGGCTCGAAGACCGCGAGGTGCGCCTTGCCGTCATCCGCGACGGCACCGAATTCCGTAGCCGGCTCAGGCTGCTTGTGCCCTATTCGGTCGAACGCCCGGCGATACCGCTCGGCGTGCCTGTCATGCGGACCTGGTCGAGCCCGTTCGGCCCGCTCGGCACCCCGCTGCTCGACCGTGATGACCCCGAAGGCGTGATCGCCGATTTCTTCGCCATGCTGGCAAGACCCCATCTCAAGCTGCCGAAGGTGTTCGTGCTGCCCGACATGCGCCTCGACGGTGCTGTGGCGCGCATGCTGAGCGCTACCGCCGAAAGCCGGGGGTTGCCGCTGGTGATTACCGGCCAGTTCGAGCGCCCTTTCCTTGAAAGCGAAGCCGAAGGCGAGGAGTATCTCAAGGCATCGCTCGGCACCCGCCACTACAAGGAATTTCGCCGGCTGGGACGTAGGCTCGCTGAGCAGGGTGTGGTCGAGCACAAGGTCGCGCGCACCCAGGACGACGTGCGCCACGCCATCGAGCAGTTCCTGACGCTGGAGGCATCCGGCTGGAAGGGCCGCCAGCGCACGGCCATGGCGATCGACCGCTACCGCGCCGCCTTCGCGCGCGAGGCGGTGCACCGGATGTCGGAACAGGACATGTGCCGCATCCACTCGCTGACGCTCGATGGCCGCACCATCGCGAGCCTTGTGGTCTTCGTCGAGGCCGGCATCGCCTACACCTGGAAGACCGCCTATGACGAGGCGCTGTCGGCCTATTCGCCGGGTGTGCTGCTGATGATGGCGGTAACCGCCCAGCACCTCGAAGACCCCAACATCATGATGACCGATTCCTGCGCGGTGCCGGATCACCCGATGGTCGGCAAGATGTGGAGCGAGCGCAAGCCGATGGGCACCTTCGTCGTCGGGCTGACGCCCGACGCCGATCGCGCCACGCGCCAGGCCGCTTCGCAGCTGCATCTCTATCGCGAGACGCGCAAGCTCGCCACCAAACTGCGCGACCGGATGCGCGGCCTGCTCAAGAAGCGCTAGGCTTTTTTCGTTTCGCGCCTTGCCCGGTCGCGAAAAATGCGGCGGATGACCTTGCCGGTGGTGGTCAATGGCATGGAATCGACGAACTCGACCTCGCGTGGGTATTCATGCGCCGACAGCCGCTCGCGCACCCAAAGCTTGATCTCCTCGGCGAGTGCGGCATCGCCCGAAACCCCATCCTTGAGCACGACATAGGCCTTGACGATCTCGGTACGCAGCGCGTCGGGCTTGCCCACCGCAGCGGCGAGCGCCACCGCGGGATGGCCGGTCAGGCAGTCCTCGATCTCGCCTGGGCCGATGCGGAAGCCGGCGGAGGTGATGACGTCGTCGTCGCGGCCAAAGAAGGCGACATAGCCGTCCTTGTCTTCGATGCCCTGGTCGCCTGTCGTCATCCACTCGCCGATGAACTTCTTCTCGGTCGCCTCGGGGCTCTGCCAATATTCGAGGAACATCACCGGATTGGGCCGGGCAATGGCGATCTGGCCTGATACGCCGGCGGGTACGCGGCGACCCTCACTGTCGATGATGGCGACGCGATGGCCAGGCACGGCCTTGCCGATGGCACCGCCACGGCTGACGCCAAGTGCAGCACAAGAGGCAAGCACCGCGTTGCATTCGGTCTGGCCGTAGAACTCGTTGACCACAAGCCCGAGCTCGGCGGCTGCCCAGTCATAGGTCTCGCGGCCAAGCGCTTCGCCGGCAGAGCCTATGCTGCGCAGATCAAGCCGGAAGCGTCTGCGGATGTCGGGCACCACCTTGAGCATGCGCAGCGCGGTTGGCGGGATGAAGGCGTTGCGCACCCTCATTTTCTCCATCAACAACAACGCTGCTTCGGGATCGAACTTGTCAAAACGGGCGGCAACCACCGGCAGGCCGAGATAGAGGCCGGGCAGCAGCAAATTGAGCAGGCCACCGGCCCAGGCCCAATCGGCTGGTGTCCACATCAGATCGCCTGGCTGCGGCAGGAATTCATGCGCCATCTGGATGCCAGGCAGATGGCCAAGCAGCACCCGATGGCCGTGCAGCGCGCCCTTGGGCGGGCCGGTGGTGCCGGAGGTGAAGATCATCATCGCAGGATCGTCAGGGCCGGTGTCTTCGGCCTCGAAGAAAGGCGAGTGGGAGGCAAGCAGGCGATGGAAATCGTCGACATTGCCACCGCCAACCACAACGATGGTCTCGAGTTCGAGTAGCCGGCCGCCGATCTGGCTCACCTTGGCGAAACCGGCCTCATTGGTGACGATCGCCCGAACGCCAGCGGTTTGCAGACGGTATTCGAGCGCCTCGACGCCGAACAGCAGCGCCAGCGGCACGGCAATGGCGCCAAGCTTGTAGATCGCGACATGAGCGATGGCCGTCTCGAAACTCTGCGGCAACAAAAGGGCCACGCGGTCGCCACGGCGCACGCCTTTGGCGCGCAGCGCATTGGCAAAGGCATTGGAGCGGCGCGACAGTTCGCCAAAGGAGAGCTTCTCCGCCACACCGTCTACGCGGTAGTCGAGCAAAGCCGTGCGTTCAGGGTCGACTGATGCCCAGCGGTCGGAGACGGCGGTGCCGATGTTGAACTTTTGCGGGATATTCCAGCGGAAGTCGCGGTAGAGGGCGTCGTAGGTGTCGCGCCGTTCGAGCATGGACGATCGTCTCCGCTCCTCCGCGAGTGGACAGGCTTTGTCGCGTAGCCCCTGCCCCCACGACCCGTCAAGTGGGAGCGAGTAGCGTGTCCTTGCCCCTAACTGACGCGGCGACGCTTTCGTGATAAAAAACTGCCCTTGATCTATTGRAAAGGGGAACGCCATGAAGTCGAAGACTTTGTTGTATGCCGCCCTTGCGGTCGCCCTCGGCATAACTGGCACTGTTGTCGCCAATAAGATCATTGGGAACGGAATCGAAGCCGCCGGTGACAAAGGCATTAAAGTTGCCAACAAGATCATTGGCAATGGCTACAAGGACGATCCTGCCGCGTGCGAGGATGTGACCGCTGGCTCCAATTGCGAACAATCTACGGTATCAAAGACTGGGCAACAGCCGACCCCGGCGAAGCCGGCTGCTGCGGCAATGACGGCTACGAAGCCCAATTGACGTAAGTTCGCTGTCCGTTGACCAAGATGACAAGTGCACCTCTCGTGGTGACCCAAGAGGTGTGGGTTTGGTTGTGCGGAATATTCTGGAAACAGCGACCAACGGGCCGAGCCTAGTAGCCTGGGACCGCCAGATCAGAACCAAATATCATGGCTTCGGCCTGCGGATGCGGCGAAGAACGCTTCCGATTTTGTTCCGCGCTTGCGTTCTATACCGACCGAAAAGCCCCCTGGAGCTTGTCTTGCGCGCGAAATCGTAGCGATCGTTGAGGATGGCTTTGCCAGTCGGATCGGCGCTGGAAGCGATCCTCTGTCCAAGCGCCAAGGCACCCAGCATCATGCTGCGCTCCAGCGCGTGAGCCAGCGTGCAGTCCACTTGCCCGTCCTCGGCTTCGAAATCGCCACCTTGGAAATTGAGATCGATGATCGGCTGGAGGGCAGCGCCGCGAGCCATGAACATGGTTCCGGCAAAAAAGCCCGCCTCAAGAACCTGTTGCTCGGTCAATCCCAGGCGAGAGCCAATGGACAAGACCGCAGTTCGATTCCCGCCAATATACTTGGTTACAGACAGAAAATGGCCGTCAGGCCCGACTATCCCCAAGGAGGGGTCGCTCGTGAAGGCTCTGATCGAGCGTTCCAGTACATCCGGACGAAGGAGGGCTTCAAGCATGGCGCGGCGCCAAGTATCACCGTCCGCCCGATGCGATGATTTCTTGGTGTGAACCTTGACGACAAGGTCGAAACCTTCGGCGCAGACTGCAGGAAATATCCGCAGGAAAGGAAGAACGTCGCGACCTCGATTCTCAGTCACTTGAAGGGCAAAGACTCGGCCACTTGCGTCGAGCCGCGAACGTGCGGCCGCCTCGCGATCAGGTACCGTCGTTACAAACAGCTTGTGTCGCGCAGGAAGAGCTCGCACGAGGTCGAGGATCTCGTCGAACGTATCCATGTGGAATGCATGGATGACTATCGCAACCTTGAGCTCGTCATGCATGCGCGACGCCTTGTCCTTGGCCAATACGTCCCTCGATGCAATGCCGCGATGGCATCGTCAAGAAGCCAGGTGCACGTGCACGCCATGTGCCCACGAGACGAGGGAACACCATGGATCGAAAAACGCCCATGCGATTGAAAGTTGTTGTGGGAAATGGTGCCCCTAGCCGGGAAGCCAGAAAGCAACAATATCAATAGCTTGGAAATAAGTGGGACAATCATCAGCAGGCAAATTCATTATGTTTTCTGGCCGATCGGTCTCACGCTCTCGCGAAAGAATTGAATGAGGTCGCGCCGGTCAACGACCCACCGCCCGCCTACTTGCTTCGCCGGGATTAGCCCAGCGCTGAGCATGTGGAACGTCTGCTTCGGCGTGCGATTGATGAACTTCGCAATCCCCTCCGCACCCCAAATCAAATCGAGTTGGTTCTCTTGCATTGCCGGAGGTTAGCTCGGCGACTCGCTTGTTGCCACTATCTCGTCGAAAAAGTTGACATTGTCGGCTTCTGGCAGGTCGGTGAAAGCCATATCCAGCACCAGTCGATCCCACACCACACGGCCGTCGATCCGCTTCGGCTTCGGCATGCGCCCGTCGGCTACGAGCTGGTCGAACTTCGTCGGACCAATCCCGATGTAGCGCGCCGCACCCTCGCGGCTGAGACCACGAGGCGGGTAGCTGTATGGATCTGGGCGTAGCACGGTTCGTCTCCTCAAGGTGGCATTGACGTCGATCGCGACCCGCGCGATTTTACCCATGCCTCGGAGGGATCATGCACAAATTTCAGGTCATCTGCGTTTCGGCAATCGCTCTTGCTGTTGCCGGCTGCACATCGTCGGCACCTCCTGCCGAGCCGGCAAGCGGGTATTCGCTGATGGCTGCTGTCGAAGCCTCCGGGGAAGTTGCATACAAGCTCATGGAACGGGGTTTTCCCACCATGCAGGCCTGCGAGCAGCGCATGCATGCTCTCGAGAGCAGCCACGACATCGTGCTTCGGTGCATTGCCAGCAACACAGCGCTTTAGGTCTTTTCCCACGGCGGTGTCTTGCTGTAACCGCCGGCTCGCCCGCTGCGGGAACCTCGAACATGCAAATATTGCTTGGCGAAAAATAGTTTAAGCAACACAATGAACTTGCCCTCGCCCTGGCATGGGTGCGGCAGCCATCCCTCCGCTGCCGGGTGGGCCAATAGCCGCCGTCACGCTCCAACGTGACCACCCACATACGGCGCATCAATCCATCTAGCTAATTGCTTCTCACCTGGGGCTGGATGACACTATCGGCGGGGCTATGGTGGGGCAGAGCACCGGCGCAGCGCCTTAAATGTTCTAGCCGAGCATTGCGTCGGTGTCCCCCCGCCCCCAAGCACGCAAGTGCGCGCCTTACGCGATGTCATTGGCCTGCTTGGAACAAAACATCCGAGCAAGCCTATCAGTTGATGCAACGACGTCAACGCGCCCGGCCTTTCCGATTTCGGCGAGCAGSGATTGCCACCACCGACCTTTGGGCCGGGCGCGAGATCCGGGCCATGGGGCTGTGGGGCGACGAAGACCCGGATGGCATCAGCGTGCRCCCGCCTCGTTAWTGATCCGTGGAGCGGCAATCTAAATATTATCGGTTTCTAACATTTATTCGGGCGCCGCAACGCGCCTGGCAAATCTGCCATCTTGAGGGGAGCCGTCGCTTAACGGGCACCGCCAGCCTGCCCTAGCGATCTTGGTGATCCCTCATCGGCGCAGGAGGCATAATGCGCCCAATACCCGAACGCCTCTCAACGGGGAGATACGGCCGAAACTTGCGACGGCTTTTCCTCGGGCATTAGGCGGAGGCTTGAAGGGGACACCAAAAGCACCGCGATAAGGCCGATAGCGACGGCCAAGGCTATAACGGACAGGGTTTTCGTCATCCGGGATAAATGGGTGCTGTGTGGGCGACGGTCAACAGCGAAGCACCCGCGAGGGCTAGGCCTTAAGATCAGCAGATGTGGCTGTGGTGTCTCCAACCTGATCGGCTGCTGCCTTCTTGCGCAACCGTTCACGCTTCTTCGGTGCCTGATCACGCTCATCGGCGTCGTCTGGAGACTTTGGGTCAAGCCGGTGAGTGATGGCGAGGTCGAATATTACCTTGAGTATATTCAGATCCTTCACGTCTGGATCGGTGAGGGCGAACAAAGAGGCTTTGACAATTCTCTTGCTTGTCGCCTTGGGCACCCGGGCGAGCACGTGGTGGTACAGAGCTTCCCCGACAAGACCCTTCCCGGCACCATCTATCAGGGCGTCGTACACCTTCTGGATCTTGCCGCCCATGGTGAGCTCCTTTCACTGGGTGGACGAGCTGCGTTCAGCATCCTCTCCGGTCGATCCTTACATCCGCCCAATCAACTGCAAATGATGATCGACTGCCATGCGATCGATGGTGGAAAGGGGAAGGTTGGTGAAGGCCATGATGCGGTTCTTCATGAAGCGAACAGCTATGCCGAAGGCGCATTCCTTTTCAATATCGCTGCCCTCAACCCTCGTCGGGTCTTCGATACCCCAATGGCCTGTGATCGGTTGCCCAGGCCAGACCGGGCACGATTCTTCGGCCGCGTCATCACAGACCGTGAAGACGAAATCCATTTCTGGCGCGTCAGGCACTGCATATTCGTCCCAGGACTTCGACCGGAACCCGTCTGTCGGATAGCCGAGCGCGGCAAGCACCTTCAGTGCCAATGGATTGACCACGCCCTTCGGTTGGCTTCCTGCGGAGAAGGCGTTGAACCGCCCGGCACCTTCCTTCTGAAGTATGCTCTCGCCCATTATCGAGCGCGCGGTGTTGCCGGTGCAGAGAAACAGAACATTGTAGACATGGCCAGGCATCAGGCAGCCTCATTGTTCGACGCGCCTTTGACACTGAGGATTTCGGCCGCAATGGTCTCCATCAGCGCCTCTCGATGCTCGACTTCAGCAATCTGAGTTCGCGTCAGCTTAGTGCCCCTGGCGCGCTCAATGCTGCGCTGCACTACGTCGTAGAGATCCTGGAGTTGGTCGAGTTCGCTCAACACACACCTTCCAGTTGGATCACGCCATTATACCGCAAGGCAGCAAGTTAGGTCGACTCCAAAAATGGCAAAGAGAACCCCGCCAGTGAACGGCGGGGTCCTGGGGAGAATTGATGAGGGGATTGGGAGCTTTTCAGGATCGCACATCGTCGTGACGAGCCAATGACGGAGGCAAGCAGCGCGCGGAACTATGGGAGGTGCTGGACTATCTGCAAGATATCAAATTCGCGGCCTCGATCGGCGCCGGCAACAAGGGTGCAGTGCCAGTGCAGCCTGTCCTGAGGGTCGTGGCCAAGCATCTTCGCGGTGAGGACAAGTTGCGACATGCAACGGTGTCCGAGATACTTATGCCTTGTGGTGACCTGCCACAGATTCGACAGGCCGCTTTAGCTGCGCACCGATATTCGAGAGAGCCCGAT
>NZ_JBFUKO010000148.1:0-9925 GCF_056400805.1 Aminobacter sp. P4_H6_2 | reverse complement strand
TCCATGTCCTGCAGAAAGGCGAGGATATTACGGATTTTATCGACGAACCGCGCCGGAAGCCCGCTCGCATCGTCGTTTTCGAAAAGTCGGCGCAAGCCTTTGTGCTTCACGCTGCGGATTTTCATCCGTCGGAAGATAGGTCAGTCAGGATGCATTGTAAAGCGACACGCTACACTTTACGTAGGTTCTCAGAAAGCAGCAGCCGTGTTCTCGCGCAGCAGACGTTCAGCAGCAGCGCGCGCCTCATCGGTGATGGACGCACCGGAAAGCATGCGGGCGATCTCCTCCTGGCGCGCCGGCGGATCCATCTCGTGGATACCGGTAGCGACACGGTCGGTGTTGCCGGACTTGGAAATCAGGAAGTGTGTCGCAGCACGCGCAGCGACCTGCGGCGCGTGCGTGACCGACAGCACCTGGACGCGATTGGCAAGGCGCGCCAGCCTCTGGCCGATCGCGTCAGCGACAGCACCGCCGACACCTGTGTCGATCTCGTCGAAGACCAGCGTCGGTGCCGAGCCACGGTCGGCCAGCGCGACTTTCAGCGCCAGCAGGAAGCGCGACAGCTCGCCACCGGACGCCACCTTCATCATCGGACCCGGCCGCGTGCCCGGATTGGTGCGCACCCAGAACTCGACCTGATCGATGCCTTCGAGCATGCGATTGTCGGCTTCGCTTGCGATTTCAACGATGAACTCTGCCCGCTCGAGCTTGAGCGCCGGCAATTCAGCCATGACAGTCTTGCTCAGGCCCTCGGCAGCCGTCTTGCGCAGCTCGGACAGGCTGGACGCAATACGATCGTAGGCCTCGCGCGTTGCGCGGGCCTGCTGCTCCAGCGTTTGCAGCCGCCCCTCGCCAGCGTCGAGATCGGCAAGGTCGGCGACCATCGTGTCGCGCAGCTGCGCCAGATTGTCGACGACGACATTGTGCTTGCGTGAGGCGGCGCGCAACGCAAAGAGCCGTTCTTCAGCTTTTTCGAGCCGCTGCGGATCGTATTCGGTGGCACGCAGTGCCGCATCGACGCCGGACTGTGCCGCATCGAGCGAGATCATCGCCTCGTCGAGCGACTTCACCACCTCGTCGAGCAGGCCGGGCACTTCTRCAGATTTGCGCTGCAACCGCCTGAGCAGGCTCGCCAGCTGCGGCAGCGGCGACGACGAGCCGGACAGCACGTCCTGGGCATCCTGGATTTCGGAAGCGATCTTTTCGACGCGCATCATCCCAGCGCGCAGTTCTGCAAGTTCACTTTCCTCGCCTGGCTGCGGATCGAGCTTGGTGAGTTCAGTCACCGCGGCGCGAAGATATTCGGCCTCGCGAGCGGCAGCGTCGACCCGGGCGCGATGGCGTGACAGCTCCTGCTCGGCTGCGCGCCACACCTTCCAGGCCTCGGCGACAGCCTTCGCCTCGCCGACATGGCCGCCGAACGAATCAAGCACCTCGCGATGTGCACCGCCATCGACCAGCGCGCGGTCGTCGTGCTGACCGTGGATTTCGACCAGCGCGCGGCCGACCTCGCGCATCAGCGTGACGCTGGATGGCTGGTCGTTGACGAAGACGCGAGTGCGCCCATCAGCCGTCTGCACACGACGCAGGATTATATCACCGTCGTCGTCGATGGCATTGTCGGCGAGCAGCGTGCGCGCCGGATGGTTGCGCGGCACGTCGAATACGGCAGTCACCTGGCCCTGGGCAGCACCATGGCGGACAAGCGAAGCATCGCCGCGCGCGCCGAGCGCGAGCGACAATGCGTCGAGAAGGATGGATTTGCCGGCACCGGTTTCACCGGTAAGCACCGAAAGGCCCGGCGTGAAATCGATGTCCAGCCGTTCGATCAGGACGATATCGCGGATCGAAAGGCGTGAGAGCATCTAATGTTGATCAGGCGCCGGAGAACATCTTTCCGGCCTTGGAAATCCAGGAGCCGGCATTTTCGCGAGGCTCAAGTCCGCYGGACTGCAGCAGCTTGTACGAATCCTTGTACCACTGGCTGTCAGGATAATTCTGTCCAAGCACGGCCGCCGCAGTCTGCGCTTCCGAGGTCAGGCCCATCGCGTAATAGGTCTCGACCAGGCGAGCGAGCGCTTCTTCGATGTGGCGCGTGTTCGAATAATTTTCGACCACATTGCGGAAACGCTTTGCCGAAGCGATGAATTCGCGGCGCTCGAGATAATAACGGCCGATCTGCATTTCCTTGCCGGCGAGCTGGTCGCGGGCAAAGCGGATCTTGGCATTGGCGTCGTCGACATATTCCGACGTCGGCCAGCGCTGGACCACTTCGGTCATTGCTTCGATGGTGCGGCGAGCATCCTTCTGATCCTGCGTCACGTCGCGAATCTGACGGAAGTAGCTCAAGCCGATGATGTACTGCGCATAGGCCGCGTCATCGGTCGATGGATAGAGCGCGAGGTAGCGCTTGGCCGAGCCGATGGCCTCTTCATAAGCGCCCTGGCGATAGCTGGCGAAAGCGCCCATCACCATCGATTTACGCGCGTACTCCGAATAGGGATGCTGGCGATCGACTGCTTCGAACTTGCGGCTGGCTTCCTTGAGACGGCCGGCATTCAGGTTGGCGAGGCCCTGATTGTAGAGCACGTCGGCCGGTTCGGTCTGCTCGACATAGGTCGCCAGATCGACATCGGCTTCGCCCGACATGCAACCGGAAAGCGCAAGCGTCGGAGCGATGAGCGAAAGCGCCACAACCAGAGGTGTCGCGCGCAATTTCGATCGGCCGGCTCGTATCAATGACATCACAGAGTTTCGCCCCTTTGGCGCTGTTTCGCTTTAGGCAATGGCCATAGATCACAACTGGCTTTGCCGGGCAACGCTATCAGCCGCCAATCGCGCAATTTTGTGGCAGGTCAATACACGTGCCATTTCATCGGCCGAGTGGTGCAACAAGGCCACACCACTCTTCCGGAAAATTGCGTGCTGTCAGAGTGTCCAGGGCGCGTGGACAGCGGCGCTGACAGCGATCAGTTCCGCCGAACGGCCGCGCTCGCGGCGCGACGTTTCGACGATCTCGAAGGCCGAATGGTCTGAAAGCAGGCGGCGCAAGGCAGCCGCGTTCAGCCTGTGGCCGCCGCGATAGGAGCGGAAGCAGCCGATGAAGCGTGCTCCGGCAAGGGCGAGATCGCCCATGGCGTCGAGGGTCTTGTGACGCACGAACTCATTCGAAAAGCGCAGGCCTTCGATATTGATGATGTGGCTGTCGTCGCCGATGACCACCGAATTYTCCAGCGASGAGCCGAGCGCATAGCCGGCAGCCCAMAGCCGCTCGACGTCCTTCATGAAGCCGAAGGTGCGSGCSCGCGCGATGTCGCGGCGGAAGATGTCGTCGTTGATATCGGATGCAAAGGACTGGCGTCCGATCGCCGGGCTTTCGAAATCGATCTCGACCTCGAATCGCGTCCCGCCATAGGGACGGAACTCCGCCCAGGAGGCACCGCTTTCGATTCGCACCGGCTTGAGAACGCGGATGTAGCGGCGCTTGACGTCCTGCACTTCGATGCCGACCTGGTCGATGGCTTCGACGAATTGCGCGGCACTGCCGTCGAGGATCGGCACTTCTGCGCCGTCGACCTCGATCAGGAGATTGTCGATACCGAGGCCGAAAAGCGCGGCCATCAAGTGTTCGATCGTTGCAACGTGAAGACCTGCGGGATCACCCAGCAGTGTACAAAGGTCGGTCGCACCCACTTCCGACACAATTGCGCGGAATTCTCGGTCAGCAACCTGAAACACCACACCCGTGTCGGCGTCCGCCGGCGCGAAATGGATAGTCACGGGCTTCCCGCTATGGACACCTATGCCCGAYAGCGTGACGCGTGCTTTGAGTGTTGTCTGATAATCTTGCAAGTCGATCCCCATATGCCCGTCCACTTCAAGCCCGCTTCGCCACACCACGGCGCACGGTTCTTGTCCTCGCTAGACGGGTCCTCATCCCCACGACACCCGCCCAAGCGACCTTAATCGGGGCGAAGATAGTCTTCCGGATGACAGACTCCAAATCACGGTTTCTTACTCTGTGTAACTGCGGGGCGGCGTCGACTCGCCCCGTCAAGTCAATGATTTGAATGATCTTTTCAGATCAAAAGGCGGACGTCGAGACGCCCGCCTTTCAAACAGTGTTACTGGTCGTTCACAGTTCAGTTGGCTTGCCGGCGAAGGAACGCCGGAATCTCCAGCTGGTCGTCTTCCTGAGTCCGTGCCTGCGGTGCCAGGCGGCCCTGCTCGTCGAGCTGGCCGCGACGCGGTGCATAGAGCTGCGATTCCTGGCTGGTCATGCGGCGCTGTTCGGGAGCCGGCTGGCGCAGCTTGGGCTCGCGCGGCTGCGCGGGCTGCAGGCGTGCAGGCTCTTCCTCGCGGCGGGTCAAGCCGCTCGTCAGGCGCTTGAGCAGGCCCATCGGACCGCGGTCCTCGTGATCGGCCGGCTTGGCCTTGGCTTCCACTTCGGCTTTCACCATCGGCGGAAAGTCCTCGACGCGCGGCATGCGCTGCTGAACCGGAGCCGGCTGCATCATCTCGCGTTGGGGTGCCACCTGTGGCTGTGCCACCGGCTGCGGCGCGGGCTGATGGAACTGCTGCGGCTGGGGCTGGTACTGCTGAGCCTGCGGCTGGGCAGGCGGAGCTTGGAACAGCTTGCTCTGGGGGCGGAACTCTTCACCCTGCGGAGCGGCTGCGCGCGGCTGAGCCATGGCAGCGGCGTTGGTTTCGGCCAGGCGGATTGCCTCGGCGACCGGATCGTTGGCGCGGACTTCCATGCGCGGCTGCTCGATCGGAGCCGCCTGCTGCGCCGGACGGACCTCAACCGGACGCGGTGCCGGCTTCGGCGCCTGACGGATGGTCAGCGGTGTCGCAGCCATGTCGGCGGCGGCCTTGTCGATGCCGGTGGCAACAACCGACACGCGAATGACGCCTTCCAGGTCCTCGTCGAAGGTAGCGCCCAGGATGATGTTGGCGTCCTGGTCGACTTCTTCACGGATGCGGGTCGCAGCTTCGTCGACTTCAAACAGGGTCAGGTCGCGGCCGCCGGTGATCGAGATCAGCAGGCCCCTCGCGCCCTTCATCGAGGTTTCGTCGAGCAGCGGGTTGGCGATCGCAGCTTCGGCTGCGGCCATCGCGCGGCCCTCGCCCGATGCTTCGCCGGTGCCCATCATGGCCTTGCCCATCTCGCGCATCACCGAACGGACGTCGGCGAAGTCGAGGTTGATCAGGCCTTCCTTGACCATCAGGTCGGTGATGCAGGCGACGCCCGAATAGAGCACCTGGTCGGCCATGGCGAAGGCGTCCGCGAATGTCGTCTTGTCATTGGCGAGACGGAACAGGTTCTGGTTCGGGATAACGATCAGCGTGTCGACGCATTTCTGCAGCTCTTCGATGCCGTAGTCAGCCGTCTTCATGCGGCGCTGGCCTTCGAAGTGGAACRGCTTGGTGACGACGCCGACGGTCAGGATGCCCYTTTCACGTGCCGCGCGGGCAACGACGGGAGCAGCACCGGTGCCGGTGCCGCCGCCCATGCCGGCGGTGACGAAGCACATGTGGGTGTTCGACAGGTGATCGATGATCTCGTCGATGCACTCTTCAGCGGCGGCGCGACCGACTTCCGGCTGCGAACCGGCACCCAGGCCCTCGGTGACGTGGGCGCCGAGCTGGATGAGGCGCTCGGCCTTCGACATGGTGAGCGCCTGAGCATCGGTGTTGGCCACCACGAACTCGACGCCGCGCAGGCCAGCAGTGATCATGTTGTTGACAGCATTGCCGCCGCCGCCGCCGACACCGAACACGGTGATGCGGGGCTTGAGTTCGGTGATATCCGGCTTCTGCAGATTGATCGTCATAGTCCTCGTCCTTTTTGCCTTTCAAGCCGCTTCGCCGTGCGGCCGCCTATGGGGCTGTCCCCGTCAATTCCTAAAAACTGTCTCTCAACCACTGACTCATGCGATGCAGTTTTCCGCCAGTTCCCGTTGCCCTGTAACGGGAAATCCCTTTTGCAGAATGGCTCTCGATGCCGGCCATCTGCGGGTAGATGAGAAGCCCGACGGCGGTCGCGAAAGCCGGCCCCTTGGCCGCCTCCGGCAGACCTGCCACGCCAAGCGGGCGGCCGATGCGTACGTTGCGGCCGAGAATGCGACGCGCTGCTTCGGGCAGCCCGACCAGCTGGCTGGCACCGCCCGTCAGAACGACGCGCTTGCCCACAGCATTGCCGTAGCCCGACTTGTTCAGGCGATCGCGAAGCAATTCCAGCGTCTCGTCGATGCGGGCGCGGATGATGCGCGTCATCATCGAGCGCGGGATCTGCAGGGGCATTTCATTGTCGTCGACGCCGATAGGCTGGATGCTGATCAGGTCGCGGTCGTCGGCACTGCCGGGCAAGGCCGACCCGTGCATGACCTTGAGCCGCTCGGCATCGTCGAGACGCGTCGACAAGCCCTTGGCCATGTCCATGGTGACATGATTGCCGCCGATCGGAATGGAATCGGCATGCACGAAACGACCGTCCGAGAAGACCGACAGCGTAGTCGTGCCACCGCCCATGTCGATGCAGGCAGCGCCCATTTCGAGTTCGTCGTCGACCAGTGCCGCCAGGCCGCTGGCATAAGGCGTCGCAACCATGTGCTCGACCGACAGATGCGAGCGGTTGATGCAGAGCTCCAGATTGCGCATCGGCGCCGAATCGCCGGTCAGCACATGCATGTCGACGCCAAGCGTGTCGCCGACCATGCCGCGCGGATCGCGTACGCCGCGTTCGGCATCGAGCGAAAAGGCAACCGGCAGCGAATGGATGACATCGCGCTCGGCCTTGAGCGCCTGCTTGGCGCCGGCGGCGAGCACGCGCTGAACGTCGGCCTCTTCAACGCCATGACCACCGAGATTGATCGTTGCCGAGAACGCCTCGCTCTTGATGCGCCCGGCCGACAGATTGACGATCAAAGAATCCGCGGTCAGCCCGGCCATGCGTTCGGCCGCATCGACTGCGAGCCGGATGGCGTGCTCCGCGCGGTCGAGGTCCACAACAACACCCGACTTCACGCCCTGCGACTTCTGGTGACCGATGCCGATGACCTGGGCCTGATGGGTACGCCCCTTGAGCAACTGGCTGCCCTCGGCCGGCTTCAGCTTGGCGACCACGCAGCAGACCTTGTTCGAACCGACGTCGAGCACCGTCAGGATGCCCGAGCGGCGCGAGACCGGATCTTTTTGACCGCCGAGCCAGCTCATGTTCTTTTCTCCACCTTCGCCTTGACGGCCTTCGGCTTGGTGTTCAGCGCGGCCGCGCGTCGCTCGACCGCTTCCGGCGTGAGCTGCACCACGAGCCTGTCGCCGAAGCGCATGTCGACGGCCAAGATGTCACGCGTGAAAAGCGCGTTCTCGCGATCGAGCGCGACGAGATCGGCAAGTGCCGCATCGACCTGATTCTCGGGCAGCTTGACAGTGATTCCGTTGTCGAGGCGCAGATCCCAACGCCGCTCGCCGACGCGGATATAGCCCTTCACGCGCGACGCCAGCTCCGGATAGGCCTGAACCCGGGCAACGAAGTCAGCGGCGCGTTCAGCGGCCCCAAAACCGATGACCAGCGGCAAGGCGACCTGACGACCGCCGGTGAACGGGGCAATGACTTTGCCATCCTTCTCAACGATGCTGAGCTGGCTGCCATGCTGCCAGATGGCAAAGGCATCGCGTTCATCGACGCGAACCTCGATCGTATCGGGATAAACCTTGCGCACGGCGGCATCGCGAACCCAAGGCAGGCTGATGATGCGCTCCCGCGCTTCTTCCGGATTGAAGCCGACCAAAGAGGTCCAGCCGTCGAGTTCAAGCTTGTCGAGAATGTCGATTTCGGAGGTTTCGCGATTGCCCGAAACCTTGATCTGGTCGACGGCAAAACCGCTGCGGGCAGTCACACCCTGGACCATCGCCGGGAAATGACCACCGAGGTAAGCGCCGTAGAGCGAGCTTGCGGCCAGAAACGCAGCGGTCAGCATCGACGCAGCATAGGGCGGAGGAGTGAACTCCCCACGCCAAAAGCGCGACAGCATGCGAACCGGCTTGCGCAGCAGCCGCGGCAGCACGAAGTGCTCCGCGGACAAGGACAGCCCGAAGACGCTCGGCGTCGCGCCGTTCACCTTCCTGTTCTGTCCCGATCTCAACGCAAACACGAAGCGTCCTCCACCATCCAACTCAACAACTCACCAAACGAATGCCCGGCTTGGGCAGCAATCTCAGGCACCAGCGACGTCGGCGTCATACCGGGTTGCGTGTTGACCTCCAGCCAGACGACCTCTCCATTTTCGGAATGGCGGTCGTCGTACCGGAAGTCAGACCGGGAGACGCCCCGGCACCCGATCGCTTGGTGAGCCTTGAGCGCCAGTGTTTGTATTTTTTGGTAAATATTCGGTGAAACTTTCGCGGGGCATTCGTGCTTTGATCCCCCAGCGACATATTTTGAATCATAATCGTAGAAGGCGTGCCCCGTCGGGATGATCTCGCAGACGCCGAGCGCCACGTCGCCCATCACAGCGCAGGTCAGCTCGCGCCCATGGACGTAGCGCTCGACCATGACCGTGTCGCCATAACGCCACTCCGACGACGAGATCACTTGCGGSGGATGCGACTGATCCTCCTTGACGATGACCACACCGAAGCTCGAGCCTTCAGCCACGGGCTTGACGACGTAAGGCGGCTTCATCGGATGCTGGTTGCCGATCGCGAAACGATCAAGAACCCTGGATTCGGCAATCGGGATACCGGCAGCCTTGGCGATTTTCTTCGACTGCTCCTTGTTCATCGCAAGCGCCGAAGCAAGCACGCCCGAATGGGTGTAGGGAATGCCGAGATATTCGAGAATGCCCTGGATCGTACCGTCTTCGCCGAAGGGGCCATGCAGCGCATTGAATGCTACGTCCGGCTTCAGGGCCGAGAGCACAGCACCGACATCGCGATCAACGTCGACCCGGGTGACTTGATAACCCACCTGCTCGAGCGCATCGGCACAGGCATTGCCAGACGACAGGGACACAGGCCGCTCGGACGAAAACCCGCCCAACAGAACAGCGACGTGCTTCGACTTCATCCCCAGTATCCCCTCTAGACTCGGACACAACACATTGCTTCCAAAGACTAAATCAGAGCCTCCGGAAGTTGGACCTCCGAATGGAAACGCGGGCTACGCGTTATGCGACTCAAATCAGGAAACGCTTTAGGTCAGAGAATCAGAGACTTGATTCCGTGGCAAGAGCCGATTGGAATTCATTGCGATTTGATGACCGAAGCAGCTTCCGATCAGCCTCCGAATGACAGCGCCAAAAGGCGCAAACCGGGCAGCAAAAGCCCTCGGCGCGGTAGGCGCGAGGGCTTGCGAAACATTGTCGCTATCGATGTTCTTTCGCTGGCACCCCGGCCGATCTCGCCGGGCGCGAGCAGGGGTTGCAACCTAGAGCAATTGCCCAAGGAACTCCTGCACTTCGTGACCTGGCTTGAAGCGCCCGAGGCGCTTGATTTCCCACTGCAGGCGGATGCCGGAATTTTCCAGCACGCGACTGCGCACGGTCTCGCCGAGATACTCCAGATCGTAGCCGGTGGCGTTGCCGGTATTGATCATGAAGTTGCAATGCAGCGGCGACATCTGCGCGCCGCCGATCATCAGCCCACGGCAGCCGGCCTTGTCGATTTCCTTCCAGGCCGAGCTGCCCTCGGGGTTCTTGAAGGTCGAACCGCCTGTCTTTTCGCGGATCGGCTGCACCGTCTCGCGATGATGCTGGACTGCGTCCATCGCCGCCTTGATGGCGTCCTTGTCCTCGGCATATCCCTCGAAGGTCGCTGAGGTGAAGATCAGATCGGCGGCGGCCGCGGAATGGCGATAGCTGTAGCCCATGTCGGCGTTGGACAGCACATGCAGGTTTCCGGCACGGTCGAGCGCGCGGACTTCGAC
>NZ_JBFUKO010000147.1:0-9940 GCF_056400805.1 Aminobacter sp. P4_H6_2 | reverse complement strand
CCTGTGGGCGTCTGTCGGACGACGAGCGTACTGCGATCCGCCGCAACGACGTCGGGTTCGTTTATCAGTTCCATCACCTGCTGCCTGAATTCTCGGCGCTCGAGAATGTGATGATGCCGCAACTGGTGAAGGGCCTGAGCCCTGCCCAGGCGAGCGAGCGGGCAGAACAGCTGCTCGACTATATGAAGATCGGCAAGCGCGCCTTGCATCGCCCCTCGGAACTTTCCGGCGGCGAACAGCAGCGGGTGGCGATTGCGCGCGCGGTCGCCAATGCTCCGCTCGTCCTGCTGGCCGATGAGCCGACCGGCAACCTCGATCCGGTGACGGCGGGTTATGTCTTTGACGCGTTGTCAGCACTTGTCCGCCAGTCGGGCCTGGCGGCACTGATCGCTACGCATAACCACGAGCTTGCATCGCGCATGGACCGCCGCGTCACGCTCTCCGAAGGCAAGATTGTCGCGCTGCGCTAGCGGCGGCGCGACAGGGCTGAACCATGCCTGCCTGGCATGGTGGCCAGGCGAACCGTTGCTCCAAGCTCAATCGATAGCAACCACCGCTGAAGTGCGTTTGTTAACGCGCTGGGGCCGGCGGTCGCGCGCATAAACGCTTCATTTACTGTCGAATCGCTTGTGGCGGGCGCCTGCGCCCGAATGCAATGGCGTGCGTTGACATCTGAACAGAAATAGAACAAATTGAGAACATATCAAAAACAGGAGCAACAAATGACCGAGCTGGTACAGGATGTCATTTCGATGGTCTGCATGAGCACCTTCCTCGTCACCATGGCGATGTGGATCGGCGCACTCTGATTTGAGCGCTTGTTGGGGGCCATTCCTTTTTTGATGGAATTCTCAACCAATGAACAACGAGGCACCGGGTCTATCCCGATGCCGGACAAGATTAGGTGCCGTGGGCACCGCAGCCATTAGCCGTGACCTCAGGCTGTTTGCCGGATCGACTCAGGGACTGCGTCGGCGGGTCCGAAAATCTCTTCAAAGGCGGCTTTGAGCGCCACGTCGAGGTCGCTCATCGTTACCGGCAGGCCGAGATCGACCAGGCTGGTCACGCCGTGGTCGGTGACACCGCAAGGCACGATGCCGGAGAAATGGCCGAGCTCCGGTTCGACATTGATGGCGATGCCGTGGAAGCTCACCCAACGGCGCAAGCGGATGCCGATGGCGGCGATCTTGTCTTCCGCCGCCGAGCCGTCCGGCAGGGCTGGGCGGTCGGGACGGACCACCCAGACACCGACGCGGTCCTCGCGGCGCTCGCCCTTCACATTGAAGGCGGCAAGCGCCGAGATGATCCAGGCTTCGAGTGCGGCGACGAAGGCGCGGACGTCCTCGCGGCGCCGCTTGAGGTCGAGCATGACATAGGCCACGCG
Source organism: Aminobacter sp. P4_H6_2 (assembly GCF_056400805.1). NCBI lineage: Bacteria > Pseudomonadati > Pseudomonadota > Alphaproteobacteria > Hyphomicrobiales > Phyllobacteriaceae > Aminobacter > Aminobacter sp. P4_H6_2. The sequence goes on along the minus strand of NZ_JBFUKO010000147.1, from coordinate 8,556 downwards.
CTGGCCAGGGCCGTGATAGGTGTATTCGCCGCCGCGGCCGGTCTTGAACACCGGGAAGCGGTCGGGCTCGACCAGATCCTGTTCCTGGGCGCTGGTGCCGGCGGTGTAGATCGGCGGGTGTTCGACCAACCAGACCATCTCGCCTGCGGTCCCCTGACGAATCGCATCGGCGCGCGATTCCATGAAGGCGAGCGCCTGATCATAGGGCGTTAGGCCGGGTTCGATTCGCCATTCGACGGGTGCTGAGCCCGGAATGGCGAGAAACGACGTGGCTATCTGGCTGCGGTCGGTCATTTTGGGGGTCCGTTCGTCGACCTGATATGGCGGCTCGGCGCAGAAAGGTCCAGTCCCTGGGCTTTGAAAGCCGGCTATTGCTGCCCGAAGCCTATAGTTCCCCTGGGGCATGCAAGAATGATGGACGAATATCGCTTAGGGCGCTTGTTTCCCCGGAAACGATTTGCTACATGCCGCGAGCCGGTTCGGACCGGCCCTCTGTGACAGTGCGGTCGTGGCGGAATTGGTAGACGCGCAGCGTTGAGGTCGCTGTGGGGCAACCCGTGGAAGTTCGAGTCTTCTCGACCGCACCATCACTTTTCAGGTGACAACCAATCACCTGAACAAGCTGTTCCATACAGGACTAAACAGCTTGAACCTCGCCGGGCTGGTCGGCTTTTTCCAAGACGTTACAAGAGATTGTGCAGATTTGCTGCAGTTGATCGCTATGCTTGCGATACGGGGCAGTTACGGCGCCGCGTGTCCTGTCGGGTACGCAAAAGGGCGTTAGAGCCGCCGTGAAACTCCGCACAGTCTCTTTTTGAAGATTGGCTCTGGTTTTCGGTGCGAGGTTTTTGATTCCGGGTACTTACGCCGGCGGCCTTGGCGGCCTGCCATTGAATGCGCGATTGCCCGGAGCCGTCGAACGGCCCCGGGCAATCCTTGGGAGGACTTTTCTCAGCGGCCGCGCCACGCGAGCAGGCGCATGGCGTTGGCCGTGACCAGCACGGTGGCGCCGGTGTCGGCCAGGATTGCCGGCCACAGACCGGTCAGGCCGATGATAGTCGTCACCAGGAACACGGCCTTGAGGCCGAGTGCGATGGTGATGTTCAGGGTGATGTTGTTCATCACCGCTTTTGACAGCGCGATCATGTCAGGGATGTCGGTGACACGACCGTGCAGGATCGCAGCGTCGGCGGTTTCCAGCGCAACGTCGGTGCCGCCGCCCATGGCGATGCCGAAATCGGCCGCGGCAAGGGCAGGGGCGTCGTTGATGCCGTCGCCCACCTTGGCGACAACTTGGCCCTCCTTCTGCAACTCGCGCACGATCCGCTGCTTGTCGTCGGGCATCAGGCCGGCGCGAACTGCAATGCCCAGGCCCTTGCCTATGGCTTTGGCGGTGGCTTCGTTGTCGCCGGTCAGCATGACGGTGGCGATGCCGTCGGCCTTGAGGATCGCAAGGGCCTCGATGGCATCGGCGCGCGGCTCGTCGCGCATGGCGAGGATGCCCGCGACCTTGTTGTCGACAAGCAGCACCGAAACGGTCTTGCCGTCGGCGTTGAAGGCGGCGATCTGCTCCTTCAGGTTGGCCGACAGCCCGGCCATTTGTTCGGCAGCGCTAGGGGAGGCCAGGAACACGTCCTCGCCGCCGACATTGCCTGCGACACCCTTGCCGGCGACTGCCTTGGCTAGACTTGCCGAGGGGATTGCCACGCCGTCCGCCTTGGCACGACGGAGGATGGCGAGCGCCAGGGGATGGCTGGAGCCGGTTTCAAGTGCTGCTGCCAGCGACAGGACTCTAGCTTCAGGCCGGCCAACGCCAACAATGTCGGTGACCTTGGGCTTGCCCTCGGTCAGCGTGCCGGTTTTGTCGAGCGCAACCGTGGTCACCCGGCGCATGCCCTCGAGCACGGCACCGCCCTTGAGCAACAGGCCGCGGCGGGCACCGGCGGAAAGGCCAGCGGCAATAGCGGCAGGCGTGGAGATGACCAGCGCGCAGGGGCAGCCGATCAACAGGATGGCGAGGCCCTTGTAGATCCACTCCTCCCACGAACCGCCGGCAACGAGCGGCGGCATGATGGCGACGAGTGCGCCGACGACCAGCACCATCGGCGTATAATAACGTGAAAAGCTGTCGATGAAGCGTTCGGTGGGCGCCTTGCTCTCCTGCGCCTCCTCGACCAGCTTGATGACGCGTGCAATCGTATTGTCGGCGGCGGCCGCAGTGACGCGGACCTTGAGCACCGCATCGGTGTTGATCGTGCCGGCAAAGACGGAATCGCCTGTGGTTTTCAACTTCGGCACGCTCTCGCCGGTCACCGGCGCTTCGTCGAGCGTGCTTGAGCCCTCGACGATGGTGCCATCGGCGGCAACCCGGTCGCCCGGCCTGACCAGTATGATCGCACCGACCTGAACCGCATCGGCCGGCATTTCGCGGGTCGCCCCGCCTTCTACGACCAGGGCTGTCTTGGGCACCAGATCGGCCAAGCCGCGTATGCTGGCGCGCGCGCGGCGCGCGGCGACACCTTCCAGCAATTCGCCAATGAGGAACAGCAGCACCACCATTGCCGCTTCTTCGGTGGCGCCGATGAATACGGCGCCGATGGCAGCGATGGTCATCAGCGTTTCGATCGAGAACGGCGTGCCAGTTATGGCTGCGGCGTAGGCGCGCCGCGACACTGGTACGAGACCGACCCCGAGTGCAGCGAGAAATGCCCAATGGCCGAGCTGCGGCAGAAATTGGCCGATGGCATAGGCCGCAATGAGGGCCGATCCGCAGGCGATGGTCAGCTTGGCCTTACGCGAAGTCCACCATGGCCCGTCGTCGAGGTCGAAATGGGCGTGGCCGGCGTCTGCAGCGTTCGCGGCCGGGGCGCCATGGTTGTGTCCGGAGTGATCGCCGTGATCGTGCCCGGCGTGGTCACCATGGCTGTGATCGTGGCCGCTGTGGTCGTGATCATGGCTGCAGGAAGGGCCGTGCTTGTGGTCGTGGACCTCTGCCGTGCGCGCCGCACCGAGCATGGCGACGGAATAGCCGAGCGCCTTCATCTGCTTTGAAATTTCTGCGGAGGGGGCTTTTCCCTGATGAGAAACCGTCATGGTGCCGGCTGAGACCGAAATGCCAACCTCGGTGATGCCGGGCAGGCGGATGACTGCGTTTTCGATCTTGGTCGCGCAAGACGCGCAATCCATGCCGCCAACGCGGAATCGTGTTTTGCCGTGGCTGGCATCGTTCATTTCAGGTCCTTTCAATCTTATATGAAGCCATGCTAGAACCTCTAGCCACTAGAGGATCAAGAGGGTTTTTCGATGAATCTGCCGATTGGAGAACTGGCGCGGCGAACGGGCGTGAAAGTGCCGACGATCCGCTTTTATGAACAGATCGGGCTGATTGCCGCGCCGCCGCGCACCGAAGGCAACCAGCGTCGCTATGGCAAGACCGAGATCGACCGGCTCAACTTCATCCGCCACGCCCGGGAGCTTGGCTTCGAAGTCGATCATATCCGCGAGTTGCTGGTCATGTCGCAGGAGCCGCAGGCCTCGTGCCATCAGGCCGACAGCATCGCCAAGTCGCACTTGCGCGAAGTCGACCGGCGCATCGAGCGGCTTCAGGCCCTGCGAGGGGAGCTGTCGCGCATGATCGATGAATGCGGTCATGGCCGTATTTGCGACTGCCGTATCATCGAGGTGCTGGCGGACCACAAGCAATGCGTGAGCGAGCATGTGGCCTGATTGAAACAGGCCAAAACTGGCTGTGCCGCGCCGGCCTTTCGAGCCGTATTTCGTTTGATATTCCGGCCCTTTGCGGGCTAGGGATAGCCCACCTCGAATCCCGAAATCCGCAAGCGGGAGGCGCCGATGGAAGCCCGACACAACCATACGCACGGCGCCGACGCCGCTGACGCTGTCCGCGCCGAAATCTATGGCGAGGACGGGGTCATCCTTGCCTCGTTCCTGGCCCATATCGGCGCGGCGATCGCAGACCGCGATACGCTGACGCTGAAGCGCGACGTCTCCGTCCTGCACCAGTCCGAACTTGGCCATCTGCTGGAAGCCTTGCTACCCGAGCAGCGGCTGGCGCTGGTCGAACTGATGGGCTCGGATTTCGACTTTTCGGCGCTGACCGAGGTCGACGAGGCGATTCGCCTCGACATCGTCGACAACCTGCCCAATGCGCAGATCGCGCAAGCCGTCCAGGAACTCGATTCCGACGATGCGGTCTACATTCTGGAAGACCTCGACACCGAGGACCAGAACGAGATCCTGGCGCAGCTGCCGTTCACCGAGCGCATCAGGCTGCGGCGTTCGCTCGATTATCCCGAGGAATCGGCCGGTCGGCGCATGCAGACGGAGTTTGTGGCGGTGCCGCCGTTCTGGACCGTTGGCCAGACCATCGACTATCTGCGCGACGACAAGGATTTGCCCGACCGTTTCAGCCAGGTCTTTGTCATTGATCCGAGCTTCAAGCTGCTGGGTGCTGTCGACCTCGACCAGATCCTGCGCACCAAGCGCGCGGTCAAGATCGAAGAGGTGATGCACGAGACGCGCCACGCCATCCCGGCCACGATGGACCAGGAAGAGGCAGCGCGCGAATTCGAGCAATATGATCTGCTCTCCGCAGCCGTCGTCGACGAGAACGAGCGCCTCGTCGGCGTGCTGACCATCGATGATGTGGTCGACGTCATCCAGCAGGAAGCCGAGGAAGACCTTTTGCGCATGGGCGGCGTCGGTGACGAGGAGCTGTCCGATACCGTGCGCGCGACCTCGCGCTCGCGCGTGCCATGGCTTCTGGTCAATCTTGGTACGGCCTTCATCTCGGCATCGGTCATCAGCCAGTTTGGCGCCACCATCGAGGAGATGGTGGCTTTGGCGGCACTGATGCCGATCGTCGCTTCGCTCGGGGGCAATGCCGGCACACAGACGATGACGGTAACCGTGCGCGCGCTCGCCACCCGCGACCTCGACATCTACAATGCCGGTCGCGTCATTCGCCGCGAGGTGATGGTGGGCCTGCTCAATGGCGCAATCATCGCAACCATCCTCGGCCTGGTCGCAGGCCTATGGTTTCACAACCCGGATCTGGGCTTCGTCATCGCCGCCGCCATGGTGCTCAACATGCTGGCTGCGGCACTCGGTGGCATCCTGATCCCGCTGTTGCTCGACAAATTTGGCGCGGACCCGGCGATCTCGTCCTCGATCTTCACGACCATGATCACCGACGTCATCGGCTTCCTTGCCTTCCTCAGCCTTGCCACCTGGTGGCTGCATCTTGGCGCTGCTGCGAGGTAAGGTTGTTCAATTGACTTTTACGTAAGTCGCGTGCGAGACTCCTTGAGGACCAAAAAGGGTCCTTTTGGCTGCGCGGCGTATACTGTCGCATGGCATGATCGCCTCGGCTAGCGCGGCATGATTTGAAAGCGGCGCGRCGACGCTGGCTGGGTGGAGAGACGATGCGGGAATATTACTCGATCACCGAATTGACCCGCGAATTCGACATTTCGACGCGGACGCTGCGTTTTTATGAGGATGAGGGGCTGGTGCAGCCTGTCCGCCGTGGCCGCACTCGCCTGTTCCGCCCGTCTGACCGGCAGCTCATTCGCCAGATCATGCGCGGCAAGCGGCTTGGATTCTCGATCAACGAGATTCGCGAGATCATCCAGATGTATCGCGCCCCCCCCGGCGAGGTCGGTCAACTCAAGCTGATGATCAAGCGCATCGAAGAAAAGCGTGAGGATCTGCGCCAGAAGCGCCGCGACCTCGAGGAGACGCTGGCCGAACTCGATCAGGCCGAAGAATCCTGTGTCGAACGGCTGGTCGAACTCGGCGTCAACACCTGAGCGCTGATCAGATCCAGCGCCGGACCTTCTTTTTGTAATCGATGTATTTCTTGCCGAAGCGGGCTTGCAGGTGCTTTTCCTCTGGCACAATGGCGAGCTTCTGCGTGCCGAAGGCCGCGATCACCGCAAGGACGATGAACCAGACACTGGCCGTGATCAGGCCGATGGCGATCATCAAGAGCGTGTTGGCGAAGTAGATCGGGTTGCGGGTGAAGGAAAAAGCGCCCGAGGTGACCAGATGCTCCGACGGCCTGTCGGGACGGATCGTGGTCTTGGCGCGCTTCAGCGTCTGCATGGCTGAGTAATAGATCGCAACCACGCCGGCCACAGCCAACCAGCCGGCCGCGTAGAGCAGGTCCGACAGCGGCTCGGTGAGCCAAGGCAAGGGGTAGAGCAGTCCGAGGGCTACAGCCACCGCGATAGCCAGGAGGTAGACGATCGGCGGCCATGGAACCCTGCTGGGGGCGGCGGCTTTGAGATCGGTCATTGCGCTCCTCCTGGTATCGTCTGGTTGTCGGTGTTGGTCGAGCACATGGCCGCGGTTTGCCCGACACGGTCTTTAAGCTCCGGGCTCTGGTCGGCGGCATAGAGGCGGACGAACGAATCATCCCTTTGCAACTCGTCGAGCATGCACACACAGTAGCGCGAGCAGAAATCCGTGTCGCGGCTTTGCTCGCACGAGCGCTGGCAAGATTTGAGGAAGGTAATTTCGCGCGTTTCGACCGGGGCGGGGAATATCTGGGCAAAGGCCCAGACCAGCGAAATCATCACCGGTTGGTGGATGAGGTAGAAAGCCAGGCTGTGGCGGCCGAAGAAGCTGAGCGGCCGTGACCAGGCGCCGGGTTGAAGGCGCGCCAGCCTTTCGAAAAGACCGGCCTTGAGCGCGAGACCGGCAACACCAATGCCGGTCAATACGGCGCCAAACCATGGAAACAGCGGCACAAAATCGTTGGAACGCGGATTGAAGGTGGACAGGCCGATCCACAAAAGCGCCGGGTGGTTGAAGGCGTCAGAGCGCAGATAATTGGGCGCTGCGATGACCAGGGCGGCGATGACCAGCGTCAGCAGGGCCGGCAGGCGCAGGAAGGCGAGGCCGAGTACGCTGGCCAGTGCTATCTGGTGCAGGATGCCGAAGAAGATGAACTTGTCGGGCATGGCGAACCAGGTCGCGACCGTGATTGCCAATGCCGCCGCCGACACCATGGCCAACCGCCTGAAGTAGCCAGGCCAGCGAATGCCCTTGGCATGCGCCAGCACAAGGCTGACGCCAACGAGAAACAGGAAGCTTGAGGCGATGCAGCGGGCGAAGAGCTTCCAGTTGCCATAGGCGGTCATGCCCGGATCGGCGTAACCGAAGAATTCGAGGTCCCAGGCGAAGTGGTAGATCGCCATGGCGACGAGGGCTGTGCCACGGGCGATGTCGATGACCGACACGCGCCGCGAGGGGGCTTGAACTTGTTCAGTGCTCGGATGCATCGTCATGGCCATTCGCTTCGGCGTTTTCAGGTGTTGCAGCGCCCCTGCAGCACTATCATGGTTGAAGCGGGGCGGTAGAGAGCAGTGTGGCCAGTCATGCACAAGGTTAAGAATTGAAGTGGCGCAAATGACCGGACGCATGATGTCGCTGACCGAAGAGCTGGTGGCGCGATGCTATCGCGACGTGGCCGATGCCGGCCCGGACCCCGATGCAGTGCACCTCGACGACGCCGACTATGAGGCGATGATCGATGAAACGCTCGCCGAGCATCCCGGCAATGGCCCGCTATGGCTGTTTGCCTATGGTTCGCTGATCTGGAAGCCCGAGGTCGAACACACCGAAGAGAAGGTGGCGCTGGCGCGCGGCTGGCATCGTTCGTTTTGCGTCAGCATGAACCGCTGGCGGGCAACGAAAGAGCAGCCCGGACTGATGATGGGCATGGATCGCGGCGGCCAGTGCAAGGGCGTGGCGCTCAGGCTCATGGACGGCGACAGGCGCGAACAGCTCGACAAGCTCTACCGCCGCGAGATGACGCTGAAGCCCTCGACCTACAAGCCGCGCTGGCTGAACCTTGTCACCGACGACGGCCCGCTGACCGCCCTTGCTTTCGTCGTCAATCGCGGCGGCCGGGCCTATGCCGGCGCACTTGGCGAGGACGAGGTTGTCGAACGGCTGGCCACAACCTGCGGCCATTGGGGCTCGGCGGCGGACTATCTCTACAATGTGGTGAAGAACCTCGAGCAGCGCGCCATCCACGACCGGCATCTGTGGCGGCTGCAGCATCTGGTGGCCGAACGAATCGCGGCCCGGAGCTGATCGCCAAAACGCCGCATTCGCACCGCCCGGCGTCGGAATTTGGTTTGCCGCCCAAGGCATTTGTTTCTATAGTCGTGGCGTCGTCGGTTCCGTTACGGAATCAAGAGGGAATGCGGTAAGGGCCTTTTGAAGGTCCGAAGCCGTGGCTGCCCCCGCAACTGTATGCGGTTAGCTCTCCCCAAATGCCACTGAAGCTTGCTTCGGGAAGGCGGGGAAGGGTGTCGATCCGCAAGCCAGGAGACCTGCCGGCGACAGGGACACTTCTCGAGGCCCTCGGGTGGAGGGCGAAAGGACTTTAAGATGACTACTGTTTCTGCAATCGGCGCCGACGTTTCCTCGCAGTCGCGCACAATGCAGCTCGCGCTTGCGGCGCTGCTTGGCCTTTTCGTTGTTGGCTTCCTCGGGTTCTCGCATATGGACGTGGTGCACAAC
>NZ_JBFUKO010000146.1:0-9948 GCF_056400805.1 Aminobacter sp. P4_H6_2 | reverse complement strand
GGCTGGTCAAGCGCTATGAAAAGCTGCAACGGGCGCTCTAGAGTTCCGTCGAAGAGGCCGGGTGAGGATCAGGCTTCGGTGCTTGCGATATTGCCGCTGACGGTTGCCGCCCAGGTCCAGAAATAGGTCGCAAGGCCACGATCGACATGGACGCGGAGCCTTTCGCCGTGACGATAGACAACGGCATTGATGCCGGCAAACGAGATAGCCGCCGAAGCGCTCGCCTTGCTTGGATCAAGCGTCGTTGCGCGCGCGATGACTTCGTCGGTCGCACCTTCGATCTCGAATATCTGGAGCCCGGCACTGACCGTGGTCACGGCGAAGCCCTCGTGGTGCCAGCCTTGGCCGACGGAGGACGGGCCGGCAGACACGACCAGCAGCCGGTCGCGCGCGACCTGAATCGTACTAGTTCCACCCTTTGCCGCGCCGAATGCGCCTATCGGCTCAAGCGCTACACCAGATGCCTTGCTCCAGGCAGCGAGGTTGCCGCTGACGAGAAACTGGTTCAAGCCGGACAGCGAACGGATCGCAAGGCCCGATGTGTCGATGACGGCTGTCTGCCAATCCGGTATGGCTGTCCATTTTTCAGCGAGATTACGCATTGAGCCGCTCTCCGGAAGGATCAAAGGCGCAAGGGCCGGTGATCGTCGCGCGCCGGGCCATGCCGAGGTGCTGGATGTCGATCGTCTTGCCATGGCGCGCTGCCCCGCGCTCGATCAGGCCAATCGCTATCGGTCGCATAAGCGTCGGACTGTGGTAGCTCGACGTCACGAAACCCTGGCTCCTGATCTTGCCACCCTCACGCGAGATGCTATGCGCGCCAGTCGCCAGTGGTTCTTCGCCCTCAGCGACGGCGAGGCCGACCAACTGCTGGCGGTTCGCTTGCACGGCCACATCGGTGAACAGCGAGCGGCGGCCGACATATTCGGTCGCGCGCTTCACGCGCGGGCCATCGACGCCGAGATCATGCGGCAGTGTGGTGCCGTCGGTGTCCTTGCCGATGACGATATAGCCCTTTTCGGCGCGCAGGATCATCAGGGCCTCGAGCCCGATGGTCACTGCATCGTGCGCCTTGCCGGCCTCGTGCGTGCGCGCCCACAGGCGCTCCGCTTTGTCTGCGCGGATCGAGACCTCGTAGCTGCGGTCGCCGGTAAAGCTGACGCGGGCAACACGAACCGGGTCGGTTTCGAACGTGCCCTCGCCCATCGCCATGTGCGGCAGATCGGCATCATCGAGCGAAAGGCCAAGGTTCAATGCCGCGAGCAGTTTCCTGGCGTTCGGGCCGGAAACGGTCATCGTCGCCATCTCGGAGGTGGCGTTGTGGATGTAGACAGCGTCACGGCCAAAACGATCCTGCCGCCATTCCTCTAAGCGAGCGTGCACGGCAGCCACATGCGAGCTGGAGCAAGAGACGACGAAGCGGTGCTCGTCCAGCCGCACCAGAATGCCGTCATCGAAGACCACGCCGTTTTCCGACAGCATGAAGCCATAGCGGCAGCGGCCGGGCTTCAGCGTCGACATGGTGTTGTAATAGATGAAATCGACGAATTCGGCCGCCTTCCGGCCCATCACCTCGATCTTGCCAAGCGTCGAGCCATCGAACAGCGCGACCGACTGTCGGGCACGCCGCGCCTCGTCCTGGATCGCCCGGTCGGCATCCGCACCGCCATAATGGGCAGGCCGCAGCCAGCCGCCATATTCCTGGAAGACGGCGCCTTGGGCGCGGTGGGCGTTTTCGAGCGGCAGACGGCGCACCGGCGACATCAGCTCGCCACCGCGCGCACCAGCAAAACTTGCCAGCGGCACCGGCGTGAAAGGCGGGCGATAGGTGGTGGTGCCGACCTCCGGCACGGTGCGACCGGTGACGGCGCCCATCAATGCCAGTCCGGCAAGGTTCGAGGTCTTGCCTTGGTCGGTCGCCATGCCAAGTGTGGTGTAGCGCTTGAGATGCTCGACCGAGATGAAGTTTTCGCGCGCCGCGAGCTCGACGTCCTTGGCGGTCACGTCGTTCTGGTAGTCGATCCAGACGCGGCCCTTGGCACCTGGGATCGGCCAAGCGGCGAGGATGYCGCCGGTCGCTTCCACACCGGTGCTGCGCGGCGCGGCGGCCTTGGTCCCGCGCGGCATCGCTTTAGCGGCACCTTCGAAGACCTCCGCCAGCGAGACCGCGCCTGCCGCCGCACCGACGACGGCGGTGGCCTCGACTGGATCGCCTGGCAGGAAGGCGGCACGTTCGTCGCTCCAGGCGAGCTTGCCCCTCGCCTGGCAGAACAGATGGATGGTCGGCGTCCAGCCGCCCGATACCACAACGCAATCTGCTGCGAGGCTAGTACCATCATCCAGCTCAACGCCTTCGACGCGCATTTTTCCGCGCGCAGATACGACCAGGCGGCCTGCAACCTGCCTGACGCCCTTGGGCGCAGCCGGTGCGTCCTTGCGCATCTCAACCAGCGTGACGTCGGCACCGGCTTGAGCCAAGGCACCCGCAACCTCGTAGGCGCTGTCATTGTTTGCGGCCACCACGATACGCCGTCCCACCAGCACTGCGTAGCGCCTGAGATAGATCAGGGCCGCATCGGCCGACATGATGCCGGGCAGGTCGTTGTTGGCGAAAGGCAGCGGCCGCTCGATGGCGCCGGTGGCCAGCACGATCTGGCGCGGCCTGACCCGCCACAGCTTATCGGGCCGTCCATCGCCATGGCGCTGGTTCAGCCCGACCAGATTGTGATCGTAGATGCCGAAGGCGGTGGTGGACAGCAGAACCGTATGGCCTGCCCTGGAAAGGTCCCCGACCGTCTCGTCGATCCAGACGGAAGCCGGCTTGGCGTCGATCTCGCCCGCGCGATGATTGAGCGAGCCGCCCGGCCTGTGCTGGTCGTCGACCAGGATGACGGATTGCCCAGTGCCGGCGGCAAGCTTGGCCGCAGCCAGGCCGGCGGGCCCCGCACCAACCACCAGCACGTCGCAATGGCGATTGATCTGGTCGGCCGGCCCTGGAGATTGCCAGTCCGTGTCGACCGTTCCAAGCCCCGCGACCGCACGGATGCGCGGCTCGAACAGATGCCAGTCGGGCCACATGAATGTCTTGTAGTAGAAGGCAGCGGGGATGAAGCGCGAGAAACGGTCGATGAAGGCGTTGCGGTCGGCGGCAGCGTTGGGCGATGCGTTGACGCTTCTGGCGATCATGCCGTTGAGCACCAGCTCGGTGGTTGCGCGTGTGTTCGGGGTTGTCGCGACACTGCCGTTGACATCAACCAAGGCGTTCGGCTCTTCGACGCCGGCGCCCCAGATGCCCCTCGGGCGATGGTATTTGAAGCTGCGGCCGACTACGGCCACGTCGCTGGCAAGCAGGGCGGAGGCGATGGTGTCGCCTTCAAATCCCCGCACCGTGCGGCCGTCAAAGGTGAACGAGACCTGGCGGGAGCGATCGATGGCGCTGCCGCCGGAAGACAGGCGCGTCGCGGTCATTGGGCGTGCTCCGCACCGTCGAGCGATGTCGATGAGCCGACCTTGTGGCTGACGCTGTCGCGCTCCATGACAAAGAACTCGCCGCAATTCATGTGCACCCAGACTTCGCGGACCGCGCCCTTGGGGTTGTCGCGCATATAGAGATAATTGGCCCAGCGATCGGCGGTGACATCAGCGCCATCGGGCCGGAGGTTTCCGGCCTCGCCGCCAAAGTGAAATTCGGTCTCGTCGCGCGCGCCGCAGAAGGGGCAGGAAAAGAGCTGCATGATTGACTCCAGGTCCTAATGCGCGATGCCGGAACCGGCGGCTTCGTCCAGCAGGCGGCCGGTGACGAAGCGGTCGAGATCGAAGGGGCGGCTGATGTCGTTGTGCTTGCCTGTCGCCAGCAGATGGGCAAGCAAGGTGCCGCCAGCCGGGATCGCCTTGAAGCCGCCAGTACCCCAGCCGCAATTGAGGAAGAGGCCAGGCAGCGGCGACTCGCCAATCACAGGCGACGAGTCCGGCACCACGTCAACGATACCGGCCCATTGCCGCATCAGCTTGAGCTGTCCGAAAGCCGGGAACATTTCGAGCAGCCCTGAAATGACGCCCTCAAGCGTCGGCAGATTGCCGCGCTGGCCATAGGAGGGCACGCGATCGAGCGCGCCGCCGATGACGATCTCGCCCTTGTCGGACTGGCTGACATAGACGCCGGTGCCCGGCGACAACACGACTGTGTCGAGGATCGGCTTGACCGGTTCGGAGACGCAGGCCTGAAGCGCATAAGAATTGATCGGCAGGCGGAAACCGGCCTTTGCCGAAAGCACCGACGAATGGCCCGCGACCGCCATGCCGATGCGGTCGGCGCGAATGCTGCCGCGCGACGTGTGCACGCCGCGGCAGCGGCCGCCCTCGACTATGAAGTCGGTGACCTCGCAATTCTGGATGATGTCGACGCCGAGCGCGCTCGCGCCGCGCGCATAACCCCAGGCGACCGCGTCATGGCGGGCGGTGCCGGCCCTGCCCTGCCACACGCCGCCGAATACGGGAAAACGTGCATCAGGTGCAAAGTTGAAGATCGGGGCGACTCGTTTGACGTCTTCGGGCGAAAACAGCTCGGCGTCGGTGCCGTTGATCTGCATGGCGTTGACCGTGCGCGCGGCGATCTCCATCTCGCCGATGCTGTGGCAAAGCGTGACCATGCCGCGTTGGGAGAGCATGACGTTGTAATTCAGCTCCTTCGACAGGCCCTCGTAGAGCTTGTGCGCCAGGCCGTAGAGCGCAACGCTTTCGGGATAATAATAGTTGGAGCGCACGACCGTCGTGTTGCGGCCGGTGTTGCCGCCGCCGATCCAGCCCTTTTCCAGCACGGCTATGTTGGTGATTCCGTGAGTCTTGGCCAGATAATAGGCGGTTGCCAGGCCATGCCCGCCACCACCGATGATGACCGCGTCATAGGTCTTCTTCGGCTCGGGCGTACGCCAGGCGGGTTTCCAGCCCTTCTGGCCGGCAAAACCTTCCTTGATCAGCGACAGCGCGGAGTAGCGGCGGGTCATTATGCCATTTCCTGGAAAATATTCGTCTTATGCCTGATCGGGATGATGCGAGGCTGACGCCCGCACAGGCATAGGAATCCTCCCGAACCGGGAGGAAACTAATGGCAATGTACATATATGTCCAGAGGGTGAATTGGTCTCGACGCTACCCTACTAGGCGGTCGTGGAAATCGGCCACTTCGGAAGCCTGATCCTGGTGTAGGGCAGGCTGGACAAATGCGAGGTGACGGTACCTTTCGAGGCGGCGTAGATCACGGCACTTGCGACCTTTTCGTAGGATGCGCGGAAGTGCTGGGTCGACTTGACCACCACGATGCGCTTGCCTGCCAGATCGCAGCCGATGCCGGTGAACAGGTCGGTGTCGATCGCCTGGGAGCGTTCGGAAGCGAGCAGGATTTCGACGCCGTCGCAATCGATCAGCGCGCAATCGCCCATCGGCGACGGCACGCCGCCAAGGCCGGTCATCACCAGCTCGCGCTTCAGCGCCACGACACGGCAGTTGACATCGACCGGATCGCCCGAGCTTGGCCCGATCTTGCCACCGACGCGCAGCGGCAAAACAGCACCCTCGCCGGCCTCGAACACCAGCCGTACCGCGATCGGGTCCCACAGCGGACCGATGACGGCGTCGCGGATGCCGCGCTCGAGCATTCGGGCGAGGAAGAAGGTTGAATCGCTTGCGGCACCGCCGCCAGCATTGTCGGCGGTATCGGCGATGACAACGGTTCCCACGGGTGCCGCGAGTGCCTGGTCCAGCGCCTCGTCGATCGAAGGCATCGGTGGCACGATCTCGGCACGCATGGCATAGAGGTCGTCGGCCAGCCGCCGTGCCAGCGATTGCGCAAGGTCTTGATTGTCGTCGGTGTAGACCACCACGCGCGTTCCCATCTCGGGCACGTCGGCCCAGGGGAAGCCTTGGGCGATCGACACCGACAGCACCTTGTCCTTTTGCTCCATGGCGCGGATGCCGCTGATGATCGACAGCCCAGGTTCGGTGGTGGTGCGGATGAAGGTGACCATGCCGGTGTCGACAAGGGCCGCCTTTGGTTTGATCTGGCCGGTGGCGATGCGATGGCAGAGATCGACAAGCTGGACGCCACATTCATAGACGTCGGTGTGGGGGTATTCCTTGTAGGTCAGCAGGATGTCGACATTGTCGATCATCTCGGCAGTCATGTGGCAATGCGGGTCGAGTTCGCAGCCAACGACCGTATCCGGACCGACGATCGCGCGAATGCGGGCGAGGATATCGCCTTCGCAATCGTCGTAACCTTCGGCAACCATGGCGCCATGCAGCGACATCAACACCATGTCGACCGGCTGGGCGGCGCGGAGATCGTCGAGCAACTGGTCGCGCAGCGTCTCATAGGCATGGCGGGTGGTGGTTCCGCCCGGTTCTGCCGAGGCGCTCAAGCCTTCGAACAGGGTCCAGCCCTCGCGGGGGCCACGTTCGCGCGCTGCCCACAGCTGGCCGCCGTAAAGCGTCATGTGATCAGGATGCTGGCCGGCAGGATAGTAGTCGCCACCTTCAACGAAGGCAGTCAAGCCAGTGGGGATGGGCGAGAATGTGTTGGTTTCGGTCGCAAGGACGGCACTGAACACGCGCATGAATAGACAACTCCGCTTGCGGGTTATGAGGCAAAGATTTCAGCGAGGCGGGCATGCGCCGTCTCGGTGTCGATGACGCTGGCCTCGCCGATCAGGACGAGGCGGCAATCGGGCTCGAATTTCGGAAATGGGCGCAAGGTGGCGCGCCGCCCGACCATCTGCAGCAGGAAACTTTGGCCGGGCCGCTCGATGAAATTGACGATGCCCTTGGCACGGATGAGCTGTGGCGCAAGCTGGTCCATGCCGGCCTGAAAACGATCGAGCGCGACAGAGCCTGCCGACTGCCACTCGATCGAAGTGAAGCGCGATGCCCCGACCTTTGCCTGGCCAGGCTGGGCCTGAGGCCGCTCAGCGACAAGCAGTGCTTCGATCGGCATGGCATCGCCGTCGGTCTCGAAGACCAGCGTCTTGTTGAGCCAAACCAGCTCCGCGCGGAGCGCCTCGCTGGAGCTCTCGCTCAGTCCGGTCTTGGACAGGGCGATGAAATCCGCTGCTTCAACCTGGGCGCGCCACAGCTCGTCACGCATGCGGCCGGGATTGGCAGCCACCTCATCGGCATCGACGACGGCGACCACCGCATCGAGCCGGATGTCGTTCCACAGGATCGGGTCCATCAGCGTTTCGGTGATGCCCCTGGGATCGGCGACGCCTGATGCTTCTATGACGATGTGGTCGGGCTTGACGGGCTGGGAGAGCACGAGTTTGAGCGTCCGCAGCAGGTCACCTTGCAGCGAGCAGCAGATGCAGCCGTTCTTCAGGCCAACAACTGTGTCGGCGGCGTCAGCTATCAGTTCGGCGTCGATGTTTATGGCGCCGAAGTCGTTGACGATGGCGCTGATGCGGCGGCCGTCGGAGCGCACCAACAGCTGGTTGATGAATGTCGTCTTGCCGGCGCCGAGGAAGCCGGTGACGACGAGGACCGGGACGCTCACGCATCACCTCGCCTGATCGGGCGGCCTGGTGCTGCCGCGCGGTCGAGGACGCCGTCCGCTATCACCGCCTGACCATTGACCAGCACGTGGAGCATACCTTCGGCCGGCAGGTTCATCTCGGCGAAGGTGGCGCGGTCGGCGATGGTGGTGAGATCGAAGACGACGATGTCGGCATCGCAGCCCGGCTGCAGCCGGCCCTTGCGTTTGAACAACGGCGCGCAGCTCTCGACGATCCGGGCCGGTATCAGCGTGCATTTGGCGATCGCTTCGACAAGCGGGATCGCATCACGCTCGCGCACCCACTGGCGCAAGAAACGGGTGAAGGTGCCCGAGGACCTTGGGTGGGCGGTCTTGTCTGCTCCGAGCGGCCATTCATTGCCCTCATAGGGCGATCCGTCCGGCTGGCTCCACGGCATGGCGTCGGAGGCAATGGCGCCACCGGGATACATCACCGAGACGTCGAGCATCGCGCGGTGACGCGGATTGTCCTCGGTGTCGAGGAAGTGCCAGAGCACCAGTGCCGAGGGATCGGCCTGCCGGACCTTTTTGAGATCGTCGATGCCGTCGAGGCGGCGGTGCGTGGTGACCAGTTCGATCGCGTCGTAGCCRGTGCCGGTGCGGGCCGAAAATGCCGGGTCGACGAAGAACCCGGCGCTGACCACGGTCGAGCCGGTGCCATAGGGATAGGCTTCGGTGGTGATCTTCAGCCCTTGCGCCTGGGCTTTGGCAATGATGGCCGCCGCGCGCTCGACATCCTGCAGGCTTGTCGAGTTGAGGTGGCAGATGTGCATGTGCGCGCCTGTCGCACCCGCCAGCCCGATCAGTGTGACATAGGCCTCGATCGAGCTCTTCGGGTCGATGTTCGACATCTGCGCGATGTGGGTATAGGTCGGCGTGTCGGTTTCGGCGGCCAGATCGCAGATCAGGCTCATTTCCTTGGCGCCAGCGCCGGGCGCGTAGCCGGCGGGAATGCCGATGCCAAGTGCGCCTTCCTCGATACCCTTGCGGGTGAGTGCCACGATTTCGTTTGCTTGCGCTTCGGTGGCGGCATCGGTCGACCAGCGCGGGTCGTCGAAGCCGCGCCCCATGACTGTGATCGGCGCTTCGCCCGGCTTGAGTTCCATCCCGATCATCACCGCCTTGCGGGCAAAGACCCAGGCGGAAGCGGTGCCGTAGTTGAGCAGGCGCGCGGTGTTGGCCTGCGCGTCGTACCAGCCGCCGACCGGCAAGGCGCCGACTTCCAATTCGAGGGCGGTGGTCACGCCATCGAAGGCCTGCATGCGGTCGGCAGGCACGGACTGGCCATGTGCGTGGAGGTCGATGAAGCCGGGCGCAACGATGAGGCCGGTTGCGTCGATGATGCGATGCGCCGGGCCAAGATCGGCGCCGATGGCAGCGATCCTGTCGCCCGATATGGCGATGTCGGCTACTTCGTCACGGCCGGTCTCGGGATCGATGACGCGCCCGCCTTTGATCACGATGTYATGCATGGGCGACCCTTTCAGCGGCGCGGCGCTTCTTGCCCGGCACGGCGTCGATCAGCCGGCGGGTGTAGTCGGACTTTGGCGTGCGGAAAATCTCTGATGTCGGGCCGACCTCTTCGAGCACACCCCGGTTCAACACGCCGACACGCTGGCACAGGTGATCGACGATCGACAGGTCGTGCGAGATGAACAGCATCGCCAGGCCCTGCTCGGTGCAGATCTTGCGCAGCAGTTGCAGCACCTGCGCCTGGCTGGAAACGTCGAGCGCCGAGACCGGCTCGTCGGCGATCAAAAGCTTCGGACTGGAGGCCAGCGCGCGGGCGATCGCGATGCGCTGGCGCTGTCCACCCGAGAACTGGTGCGGGAAACGGTCGAGCCAGTCGGGGTTGAGGCCGACCTGCTCCATCAGTTCAGCCGCGCGCGCCGTCAGTGCCGACCCCCTGAGGTCGGTGTAGGATTTGAGCGGCTCGGCCAGGATGTCGCGCACCCGCCAGCGCGGATCGAGCGAGGCATAGGGGCTCTGGAACACCATCTGAACGTCGCGGCGCTTGTCGCGCAGTGGCTTGCCGCGCAAAGCGAGCCAATCGCCGCCGTCCAAGCTCACCGAGCCGGCACTCGGTTCGGTGAGCCTGGCGATGATGCGCCCGATGGTCGACTTGCCCGAACCGCTTTCGCCGACGAGCCCAAAGGCTTCGCCGCGCCTGATGGTGAAGCTGACGTCGTTGACGGCGGTGAGCTGGCGCGGCTTCTCGAACAGCCGGCCCGACAAGGTGAAATGGCGAACCAGCCCGCGCACTTCGAGCAAAGCGTCATCAGCCATGGCTCACCTCGGCCTGCATGTGACCGGCACCGAAGCTCGGCCGCGCGTTGAGCAATTGCAGCGTGTAGGCATGCTTGGGGCGGCTCAGCACATCGTCGACA
>NZ_JBFUKO010000145.1:0-9981 GCF_056400805.1 Aminobacter sp. P4_H6_2 | reverse complement strand
TGATCTCCCCCCTTGAGGGGGAGATGCCCGGCAGGGCAGAGGGGGGTAGGCGGCAATGACCCACTACTCAGTTCCTCAGGCCAACCGTCGCAATGCGCGCAAGATGCGCAAGCAGATGACCGATACAGAGCTGAAACTCTGGAATGAGTTGAGAGCGCACCGCCTGATGGGACTGGGTTTTCGGCGGCAGTTGCCGATTGCCGGTTACATTGTCGATTTTGCCTGCCCGACACACAAGTTGATTGTTGAGATCGACGGCTCGCAACATGGCTCAGCCGATATTGCGGAAGCGGATGCCGTGCGCACCGCCAAGCTGGAAGACCACGGCTGGACCATTGTCCGCTTCTGGAACGATGACATTCTTCGCGCTATCGACAATGTCTACCAGCATATCGTCATCTGTGCCGGCCAAGGCGGACCGGTCGGAGCCACCCGCATGAAGGAGGAGTTCGTGCAATGATCGACCATACTGGAATTTCGGTTGCCGATTTCGACAAGGCGAAGGCCTTCTTCGACAAGGCATTCGCGCCGCTCGGCGCGTCGTTTCTGATGATGGTACCGGGCGAACATACCGGTGGCGTCAAGGTTGGTGGTTATGGCCGCGAGCGCCCGGTGTTCTGGCTGCATGAGGCGGAAGCCGGGCCGGGGCGCCACTACGCATTCACCGCGCGCAGCCGCGCCGAGGTCGATGCGTTTTATGCGGCTGCGATCGCAGCTGGTGGCAAGGATAATGGCGGGCCGGGCCCGCGGCCGCACTATCATCCCGACTATTATGCCGCCTTCGTGTTCGATCCCGACGGCAACAACATCGAGGCGGTATGCCATGCGCCGGCATAGGGGAAAGCCATGATGAGCCTCGACAACAAGCCTGTTTATACCGGCGGTTGCCAATGCGGCGCGGTGCGTTTTCACATCGAAGGCGCGCTCGGCGACGCCTCGGTCTGCCACTGCCGCATGTGCCAAAAGGCGTTCGGCAATTTTTATGCGCCGCTTGTCTCTGTTCGGCAGGCGAAACTGACGTGGACGCGCGGCGAGCCGAAAAAATTCCGCTCCTCGAACTTCGCCTTTCGCGGCTTTTGCGGTGAATGCGGCACGCCTCTGAGCTACGAGGCACCGGACGGTGTCGCCTTGGCGATCGCAGCCTTCGACGAGCCGGAAGAGATCGCGCCGACGATCCAGTGGGGCATCGAGGCCAAGCTGCCTTACGTCGACCATATCCACGAACTGCCCGGACAAAGCACGGAAGAAGACGCCGAAGCGGCCGGCTTCATCAACGATATCGTGTCTTACCAGCATCCCGACCACGACACCGAGCAATGGCCACCGGAGGTCAGGACATGAGCGATCCGTTCACCGGAGGCTGCCAGTGCGGGGCGGTGCGCTACAGCGCCGAGCCGATCGTCGACAACGCTCATATCTGCCATTGCCGCATGTGCCAGAAGGCGGTCGGCAACTTCTTTGCCGCGCTCGTCGGGGCACCGAAGGAGACGACGACCTGGACGCGCGGCGAGCCGGCTGTGTTTCGAAGTTCCGAAAATGTCGAGCGCGGCTATTGCCGAGATTGTGGCACGCCGCTGTTCTACAATGGCGTCGACAGCAAATATATCAGCTTGACCATCGGCTCCCTGGACCACCCCGAGCGGCTGAAGCCACAATCGCAGGACAGTATTGAGGGGCGCATGCCTTGGTTTGCCGAGCTGACTTCGGTGCCGGACTCGGGCGAGAGCGAAGATGTCGACTCGCCAGAATGGACAGCGGCGATCAAGGCGTCGAACCGCCAGCACCCAGATCACGATACTGAACAATGGCCACCGGAGAAAAGGTCATGACCGAGACAGTTAGAACCGGCGGCTGCCAGTGCGGCGCTGTGCGTTTTCGCATCCATGGCGCGCTTGGGCGCACGTCCATTTGCCATTGCCGCATGTGCCAGAAGCAATTCGGCTCATTCTTCGGCGCTTTTGTCGGTGTTCCGACGGACGGTGTCGAATGGATTCGCGAGGAGCCGAGCTACTTCCAGTCCTCGGTCAATATTGCGCGCGGCTTCTGCCAGCGCTGCGGCACGCCGATGACCTACCGCCAGCCGGACGGGCTCGAAATCTCCATCGGTTCGTTCGATGACCGCTCCGATCTCGCGCCGACGATCCAGATCAACCATGGCGCCCGGCTGCCCTGGGTCGAGACGATCTTCGACCAGCCGATCCACGACAACCCCGACTATTACAAGCGGCAGGAGCAGATCATCTCCTTCCAGCATCCCGACCAAGAAACGGCCAACTGGCCGGAACACGGACTGAAACTATGAGCACCGAATTGCGCGGCCTTTACCCCGAGATCGAACCCTTCGACAGCGGCATGCTCGATGTCGGCGACGGCCACCAGATCTATTGGGAACGCTCCGGCACCAAGGGCGGCAAGCCGGCGGTGTTTTTGCATGGCGGTCCGGGCGGTGCGACCTCCCCCAAACATCGCCGCCTGTTCGATCCGAAGCTCTACGACATCATGCTGTTCGACCAGCGCGGCTGCGGAAAATCCGTGCCCAACGCCTCGCTCGACGCCAACACGACCTGGCATCTCGTCGCCGACATCGAACGGCTGCGCGAGATGGCCGGCTTCGACAAATGGCTGGTGTTCGGTGGCTCCTGGGGTTCGACGCTGGCGCTGGCCTATGCCGAAACGCACCCTGACCGCGTCAGCGAGCTCGTGGTGCGCGGCATCTACACGCTGACCCGTGCCGAACTCGAATGGTACTACCAGTTCGGCGTCTCCGAGATGTTCCCCGATAAGTGGGAACGCTTCGTCGCCCCGATCCCTGAGGCCGAGCGCGGCGACATGATGGCCGCCTATCGCAAGCGGCTCGTCGGTGACGACCACAAGACCAAGGTGCAAGCAGCCCTTGCCTGGAGCCTGTGGGAAGGCGAGACGATCACGCTGCTGCCTGACCCCGATACCAGCGGCAAGTTCGGCGAGGACGACTTCGCCGTCGCCTTCGCCCGCATCGAAAACCACTATTTCGTCCATGCCGGCTGGATGGACGAAGGCCAGCTGATCCGCGACGCCCACAAGCTGCGCGACATTCCCGGCGTCATCGTCCATGGGCGTTATGACATGCCATGCCCGGCGAAATATGCCTGGGCGCTGCACAAGGCCTGGCCGCAAGCCGAGTTCCATCTTATCGAGGGCGCGGGCCACGCTTATTCGGAACCGGGCATATTGGACCAGCTGGTCAGGGCGACCGACAGGTTCGCAGGGAAATGACRATGGCACGCGAACGCATCTATCTCTTCGACACGACACTGCGCGACGGCCAGCAGACGCCGGGCATCGACTTTTCGGTCGAAGACAAGATCGCGATCGCCACCATGCTCGACGAGTTCGGCCTCGACTATGTCGAGGGCGGCTATCCCGGCGCGAACCCAACCGATACGGCGTTCTTCACAGAAAAGCGGACCAAGCGGGCGAAGTTCGTTGCCTTCGGCATGACCAAGCGGGCAGGGGTGTCGGCTTCCAACGACCCGGGCCTTGCAACCTTGCTGCAGGCCAAGTCGGACGGCATCTGCTACGTCGCCAAGAGCTGGGACTATCATGTCCGTGTCGCCCTTGGCGTGACCAACGAGGAAAACCTCGAATCGATCCAGGCCTCCGTTGAAGCTGCCCGCGCGGCCGGCAAGGAGCCGATGGTCGATTGCGAGCATTTCTTCGACGGCTTCAAGGCCAATCCCGACTATGCGCTGGCTTGCGCCCGCACGGCCTATGATGCCGGAGCGCGCTGGGTGGTGTTGTGCGACACCAATGGCGGCACCCAGCCGGCCGAGGTGCGCGAGATCGTGGCCAAGGTGATCGCTGCGGGCATTCCGGGCGCCAACCTCGGCATCCATGCCCATGACGACACCGGCCAGGCGGTAGCCAATTCGCTGGCGGCCATCGAAGCCGGCGTGCGCCAGGTTCAAGGCACCATCAACGGCATCGGCGAACGCTGCGGCAACGCCAATCTGATCACCATCGTGCCGACGCTGGCGCTGAAGCCGCATTTTGCCGAACGTTTCGAGACCGGCGTTTCGGCTGATGCCCTAGCTGGCATCTCAAGGCTGTCGCGCGCGTTCGACGAGTTGCTCAACCGCGCGCCCGAAGCGCAGTCGCCCTATGTTGGAGCTTCCGCCTTCGCCACCAAGGCCGGCATCCACGCATCGGCCATCGCCAAGGAACCCAAGACCTACGAGCACGTGCCGCCGGAGATGGTGGGCAATCGCCGCAAGGTGATGGTGTCGGACCAGGGCGGCAAGGCCAATTTCATTGCCGAGCTCAAGCGGCGCGGCATCGACGTGCCCAAGGACGACCGCCGGCTCGATTCGCTGATTTCGGTGGTCAAGGAGCGCGAGGCCGAGGGTTATGCCTATGAAGGGGCTGATGCCAGCTTCGAACTTCTGGCGCGCAGCATGCTGCACGAGGTGCCGGAGTTCTTCCGCGTGACCTCGTTCCGCTGCCTTGTCGAGCGGCGTTTCGACGCCAATGGCAACCTCAAGACCGTATCGGAAGCGGTGGTGAAGGTACTGGTCGACGGCGAGGAAAAGATGTCGGTTGCCGAGGGTGACGGTCCCATAAATGCGCTCGACATCGCGCTGCGCAAGGATCTCGGCAAGTTCCAGAACGAGATCGGCGACCTCGAGCTTGTCGACTACAAGGTGCGTATCCTCAATGGCGGCACCGAGGCGATAACCCGCGTGCTGATCGAATCGCATGACAGCACCGGCGCGCGCTGGTGGACGGTGGGTGTTTCGACCAACATCATCGACGCGTCGTTCCAGGCGCTGATGGATTCGATCATCTACAAGCTGATGAAAAACCGCGAGATGGCCGGGCTGGCGGCGGCGGAATAGCAGCTGGCTTGGAGAGTTAGGGCCGGCGCCAAAAGCTGGCCCTATCGATTGATCCATCAATGAAAAGCGGGTGGACCATCAGTATTTTGAAATGGCCTGTCCGGACAAGCGGGCGCATAGGATCGCGCCATGAGCATCAACACGCCTGCGATCACTAAGGACGAAGCCTCCCGCGGCTTCCTTTTTGCCCTTTCGGCCTATCTGATGTGGGGTTTTTTGCCTTTCTACATGAAGGCTGTGGCCCATATTCCCGCCCCTGAGGTGATCGCGCACCGCATCACCTGGTCGATTCCGATCGCCGCTTTGTTGCTGTGGTGGCTTGGCCGCACCTCCGACATCAAGGTGGCCCTGCGCAATCCGCGCACGCTTTTGATGGGCACGCTGACGGCAACCCTGATCACCATCAATTGGGGCGTCTATGTCTGGGCGATCGGCAATGACCGCGCGCTCGAAACCGCGCTCGGCTATTATATCAACCCGCTGTTCAGCGTGTTCTTGGGCGCTGTCGTGCTTGGCGAGAAGCTGACCCGGGCGCAAATGGTGGCGATAGGGCTCGCGGTGATAGCCGTTGGGCTGCTGACCTGGGAAAGCGGCGGTTTGCCGTGGGTTTCCATCGTTCTGGCGCTGTCCTGGGGCTTTTACGCGCTGTTCAAGAAGACGCTGCCGATCGGCCCGGCGCAGGGTTTCTTCCTCGAAGTGCTGATCCTCGGGCTGCCGGCGCTGGGCTACATCTTTTATCTCCAGACGACCGGCGCCGGCCATTTCGGCACCACCGGCATGACCGACGTCTGGCTGATGCTCGGCTGCGGCGTGGTCACTGCCGTGCCGCTGATCCTGTTTGCCAATGGCGCCAAGCTGCTCAGGATGTCGACAATCGGCATCATGCAGTACATCGCGCCGACGATGATCTTCGTCATTGCGATCTTCATCTTCCACGAGCCGTTCTCGAGCGAGCGCGCGGTGGCTTTTGGCCTGATCTGGGTGGCGCTCGCGATCTACACTTGGTCGATGTTTTCCGAGCGCTCGAAGAACGGTTGATTGGGCAAGCGAATGTACCAGCTCTATATCGCCAACAAGAACTATTCGTCCTGGTCGCTCAGGCCCTGGGTGTTGATGCGCACGCTAGGCATTCCATTCACTGAGCGGCAGGTGCCGTTTGGAAACCTGCCTGGTCAGCCGGATTTCCGTTCGTTTTCGCCGAATGGCTGCGTTCCGTGCCTGATCGACGGCGACATCGCGGTCTGGGATTCGCTATCGATCGTCGAGTATCTCGCCGAGCGCCATCCAGGCGTGTGGCCGGCCGATGCTGTTGCGCGCGCCTGGGCGCGTTCGGCGGCGGCCGAGATGCACTCCGGTTTTCAAACGTTGCGCAATGTCTGCGGCATGAGCTGCGGCGTGCGTGTCAGCCTCAGGGAGCGGCCGGCGGGGCTGGAAAAAGATATCGCGCGCATTGGTGCGCTGTGGAACCAGGGGCTCGAGCGCTTCGGCGGCCCGTTCCTCGCGGGAGACACATTCACAGCGGTGGATGCGTTCTTCGCCCCGGTCGTTTTTCGGGCACAGACCTACACGCTCGATTTCGTCGGAAATTCAAGCGAATACATCGCCATGATGCTCAAGACCGTGGCCATGCGCGATTGGTACGATGCGGCGTTGGCGGAGACCTGGCGCGATCCGCCGCATGAAGACGAGATTTTGGCCTCGGGCGTCATCACGGCCGATCTGCGTGCCTTGGCCTAACGGCCGTTCTCACATCTTGTCGATGAGCGACTGCATGCCTTCGGTGGGGGTGGAGTCGGAACCTGCCGCGACCAGGATCGCTGGGACCAGGGCTTCCGGCTCGTCGACCACCAATGGCTGAACCAGATGCGAGGTATGCACGAAGCCTTCGGCCTTCATGTGATCGAGCAGGGCCAGCATCGGGTCCCAGAAGCCTTTGACATTGGCAAAGACGATCGGCTTGCGATGATGGCCGAGCTGCGCCCAGGTCATGATCTCGACGATCTCCTCGACCGTGCCGATGCCGCCCGGCAACGCAACGAAAGCGTCCGATTTCTCGAACATCAAGTGCTTGCGCTCATGCATGTTGTCGGTGATGACGAGTTCGTCGAGCCGGGTCAGGGCGGTTTCGGTTGCTTCCTTGTTCATCAGGAAGCGCGGTATGATGCCGGTGACCTTGCCGCCGGCGCGCTGCGCGCCATCGGCGACCGCACCCATGATGCCCTTGGTGCCGCCGCCATAGACGAGCCTGAGCCCGGCCTTGGCGATCGAGTGGCCGAGCAGATGGCCGGCCTTGATGTAGACCTCATCGTGGCCCGGCGAGGAGCCGCAATAGACGCAGATGGATCGAATCGTGTTCATGATATGATTGGGTATTGCCTCCACAGACCGGGTCAAGCCCGGACAGGGCTTTTTCTTGTCGCTGCCGGCAAAACAAGGTAGACCCATCGGAGGGCTAGGGGCAGCGATATATGGCAATTAATCCGTTGAAAATCTTCCTTCTCGCAGCAGGTGGCTCGGCCGCTGCTGCGACCATTGCATATGTGTCAGGTGCGCTTGATCCTTACCTGGCGCCGCCCGCCGTGGTCGCGAGCTTGCCGGCACCCCCAACAGCCGCGCCGAAGGCGGACAAGATCCCTGGGGCGGCGAAGCCGGCAGCCGAGGGGCCAGCCCCCGCTGCGCAGGCACCCGTTGTGGTGGCGCCGTCCTTCGACGTCGTGCGCGTCGAAGACAATGGCTCAATAGTGATCGCCGGCAAGGCAGCCGGCAATGCCAAGGTCGAGATCGTGACCGGATCGAAGGTGATCGGGGCTGCGGTTGCAGGCACGGACGGCGATTTCGCCGTGGTGCTCGACCAGCCGCTCAAGCCGGGCGACTACCAGATCGTGCTGCGCGCGACCGCGCCCGACAATGTCGTGGCGACGTCGACCGAGACCGCCGTGGTTTCCGTGCCTTCGGAGCCGGGCGGACAGGTGCTGGCACTTGTCGAAGAGCCGGGCAAACCCTCCGAGCTGATTACCGTCCCCAAGCCCGCCCAGGCGCCTACGAAGCTGCCTGCAGCGGACCAGCCGGCCAATGCGCCGGCAGCGACAGTCGAAGGACAGACCGCGTCGCAGCCGGCCCCGGCAAAGTCGGTTGCATCCGCATCTAAGGTGAAGATCGCAGTTGAAGCCGTCGAAATCGAAGGCAAGAAGATCTTCATCGCTGGTGTTGCCGATGCGGGCCGCAAGGTGCGTGCCTACGCCAACGAGATCCTGATCGGCGAAACCCAGACCACGCCGGAAGGCCGCTTCCTGATCGAGGCAGAGCGCGAACTGCCGGTTGGCGACTACATCATCCGCGCCGACGCGCTTGAGCCAGACGGTGTCAAGGTCGCGGCCCGTGCGGCGGTGCCGTTCCAGCGCGAGCCGGGCGAAGCGGTAGCCGCAGTTGCACCGGCACCCGCACCGGCTGATACCGCAACGAAGTCGCAAGCGCCGGCAGCTAGCGACGCGCCGACTGCGCCAGCGGCACAGACTCAGGCGACGTCACCGGAAAAGCCCGCCGATATCGCTTSGGCCGGCGCTGAAGCGACTGCGCCCAAACTCGAGTCGGTCGATGGCGCTGTCATCATCCGTCGCGGCGATTCATTGTGGCGTATCTCGCGCCGCGTCTATGGCCAGGGCGTGCGCTATTCCAACATCTATCTCGCCAATCAGGATCAGATCAGCGATCCCGACCGCATCTGGCCGGGGCAGGTGTTCCGCGTGCCGGAAAAGTCCCAGGAGGGCGAGGCGGCCAATATGGGCGCGATGGGCGAACAGGCGATGCCCGTGCCCAAGCCGTAGCTTTCGGGAAAGGCATTTCAGCCAACTTGGGTTGCGTGGATAGAATTCATCGTTTATCGTCGATGAACGATGAAACCATCCTCCGCCGCCGCACCGTCATGCCGCGCCGCCTCTGTTGCGGATGTGGCGCAAAAGCTTGCGGCTCTCTCACATCCCGCACGGCTTGAAATCCTGCGGCGCCTCGGCGGCGGCAGGTCGTGCTGCTGCAAGGAAGTGGTCGAGCATCTCGATCTCGCCCAGTCGACCGTTTCGCAACATCTGAAAATCCTCGTCGAGGCCGGACTGGTCCGCTACGCGCCGGAGCGGCAGCGCTCGCGCTATCAGATCGACCAGGCGGCATTGACTGCTATTTCCGCGTCCGTCTCGGCGCTCGTCGAATCTTGCTGCGCCGTCGAAGGCGCGGACATCTAATCAAGGCAAGCATAGTGGCTAACAAGACCGTCTCCGCCGAACGCGGCTCGACCCTCAGCACGATAAGGAACCTGTGGCCCTATATGTGGCCGCAAGACAGGCCCGACCTCAGGGCGCGGGTGGTGTGGGCAACCGTGTTCCTGTTCGTCGCCAAGCTGACGCTGGTGGCGGGGCCCTATTTCTTCAAATGGGCGACCGATGCGCTCGCCGGCGACCAGCGTACGCCGCTGGCGTTGCCGGCATTGCTCGCAGCACCCGTCATGCTGGTGGTGGCCTATAATTTCGTGCGTATCGTCCAGCTCGGCTTCAACCAGTTGCGCGACGCGCTGTTTGCCAGCGTCGGCCAATACGCGGTCCGGCAGCTTGCGCACCGGACTTTCGTGCACATGCACCAGCTGTCGCTGCGCTTCCATCTCGAGCGCCGGACGGGTGGGCTGTCGCGCATCATCGAGCGCGGCACCAAGGGCATCGAGACGATCGTCCGCTTCACCATCCTCAACACCGCTCCGACCATTCTCGAATTCGCGCTGACGGCCGGCATCTTTGCTTTCGCCTATGGCTGGCAATATGTGGCCGTGGTGGCTGTGACCGTGTGGCTCTACGTCTGGTTCACGGTGCGGGCGAGCGACTGGCGCATCGCCATCCGCCGCGAGATGAACGATTCCGACACCGACGCCAACACCAAGGCGATCGATTCGCTGCTCAATTTCGAGACGGTGAAATACTTCAACAACGAAAGCATGGAAGCCGAGCGCTTCGACCGCTCGATGGCGCGGTACGAGTCGGCGGCGACAAAGACCTGGACCTCGCTCGGCTGGCTCAACTTTGGCCAGGGCGTCATCTTCGGTCTCGGCATGACGTCTCGGCATGAC
>NZ_JBFUKO010000144.1:0-9987 GCF_056400805.1 Aminobacter sp. P4_H6_2 | reverse complement strand
GCCCTATGTCTACCCTTGGCCGCAGCGTCCGGCCGGTTTGGTCGAGGCCGCGTTTGACGAGTTGGCCAAGCGATGGACCCCGTTGCTCGACTATGCCGACGAGAATGGCGTTGACGTCTGCTACGAAATCCACCCGGGCGAAGACCTGCACGATGGCGTTTCCTACGAGATGTTCCTCGAGCGTGTGAAAAACCACGCCCGCGCCAACCTGCTCTACGACCCCTCGCACTTCGTGCTGCAGCAGCTCGACTATCTCGAATATATCGACATCTATCACGACCGAATTCGAATGTTTCACGTCAAGGACGCCGAGTTCAATCCGACGGGTCGGCAGGGCGTCTATGGCGGCTTCCAGAGTTGGGTCAACCGCGCCGGCCGGTTCCGTTCGCTGGGCGACGGCCAGGTCGATTTCGGTTCGATCTTCTCCAAGCTGACCGCCAACAATTTCGACGGCTGGGCGGTGCTGGAATGGGAATGCGCGTTGAAGCACCCGGAAGACGGCGCGCGTGAAGGCGCCGAGTTCATCAAGGCGCATATCATCCGCGTCACCGAACATGCCTTCGACGATTTCGCCAATGCCGGCACCGACGACGCCGCAAATCGCAAGATGCTCGGCCTGAGCTGAGGGGAACGCGACATGGCTATTGAAGCAAGCAACAAAGAAGCGGGCGGCGGCCGCATTCGCCTGGGCATGGTTGGTGGCGGACAGGGCGCTTTCATCGGCGCGGTCCACCGCATCGCCGCGCGGCTCGACGACCAGTTTGAACTTGTCGCCGGCGCGCTGTCGTCCAGCGCCGAAAAGGCGAAGGCCTCGGCTGCCGATCTCGGCCTTCCCGCCGACCGATCATACGGTTCGTTTGAAGAAATGGCCAAAGCGGAGGCTGCCCGCTCCGATGGCATCGAGGCTGTCTCCATCGTGACGCCGAACCATATGCACGCGCCTGCCGCAAAAGCCTTCCTCGAGGCTGGTATCCATGTAATCTGCGACAAGCCGATCACCACCACCGTCAAGGAGGCCGAAGAACTCGCCGCGCTGGTGAAAAAGTCGGGCAAGGTGTTTGTATTGACTCACAATTACACCGGTTATCCGATGATACGGCAGGCGCGCGAAATGGTCGCCAATGGCGATCTCGGCGAAATCCGCGTCGTGCAGGCCGAATATCCGCAAGACTGGCTGACCGAGCCGGCGGAACGCTTCGGCTCCAAGCAGGCCGAATGGCGCACTGACCCAAAGCGCTCGGGCGCGGGTGGCGCCATCGGCGACATCGGCACCCACGCCTATAATTTGGCGGCCTTCGTTACCGGGCTGAAGACTGAGCAGGTACTGGCGCAACTGACCTCCTTCGTCGAAGGTCGCCCTCTCGACGACGATGTCCAGATCCTGCTTCGCTATTACGGCGGTGCGCGCGGTATGCTGTGGGCAAGCCAGGTGGCTGTCGGCAACGAAAACGGGCTGAAGCTGCGCGTCTACGGCACAAAGGGCGGCCTGGAATGGACGCAGGCCGACCCAAACTATCTCTGGTTCACGCCCTTCGGCAACCCGAAGCAGTTGCTCACCCGTGCCGGGTCCGGCGCGGGCCCAGCTGCGACCCGCGTCACGCGCATTCCGAGCGGCCACCCCGAAGGCTATCTCGAAGGTTTCGCCACCATCTACGCTGAAGCAGCTCGCGCCATCCGCGCAGCGCGCGAAGGCAAGAAGCCCGACGCCGACGTGATCTACCCGACCGTTGAGGACGGCATTGATGGCATGAAGTTCATCGAAGCCTCCGTCGCTTCATCGAGATCCGGCAACGTGTGGACAAAGATCGGATGAATATGTCCGTCGTGTCTCAGCCACAGGACCACAAGGGCTTCATGGCCGGACACGGGCTGGCCAAAGCCTTTGGCGGTGTTGAGGTGCTGAAGGACATCTCGCTCGATATCCGCTCCGGTGAAGTGCATGCCATCATCGGCGAGAACGGCGCAGGCAAATCCACCCTGATGAAGATCCTCGCCGGCCATCTGGCGCCGACGTGCGGATCAATCACGATTGACGGCGAGACCCTCGTCTTCAGCGGACCGGTGGACGCCGAGCATCGCGGTATCGTGCTGGTGCATCAGGAAATCCTGCTGGCGCCGGACCTGACGGTTGCGCAGAATATCTATCTTGGTCGCGAGATTAAAAAGGGCCTGAGCGTCGACGACAAGGCCATGAATGCGGGTGCGGCGAAGGCCGTGCGCAACCTTGGCGCCAATATCGATCCGAAAACCGTCGTCGGCCGCCTTTCGATCGCCCAGCGTCAATTGGTGCAGATTGCCCGCGCGCTTCTGGTGCCGCACCGTCTGGTCATTTTCGACGAGCCGACCGCTTCGCTGACGCCGATTGAAACCAATGCGCTGCTCAAGGTGATTTCCGATATCCGCAAATCGGGAGCGGCAGTCCTCTACATTTCCCACCGCCTGCCGGAAGTGAAGACGCTGGCCGACCGTGTCACGGTGCTGCGCGACGGCAAGCTGGTTACCACCCGTGAGGCGGCCGGCCTTGAACCGCTCGACATGGCGCAGTTGATGGTGGGCCGCGACGTGTCCAAGCTATATCCCGATCACGTTGCGCCCGAGGGCGAGGACCATGTGCTCGAAGTCGAGAACATGGATGTGCCCGGTTATGCCCGCAACGCCTCGTTCAAACTGAAGCGCGGCGAAATCCTCGGCTTCGCCGGCCTTGTCGGAGCCGGGCGCACCGAATTGATGGAGGGCATCGTCGGCCTGCGCCCCGCCAAGGGCACGATCCGCCTGAACGGAAGGCCGGTTTCCTTCGCCAATGCCAAGCAGAGCATGAAGGCGGGCATCGTCTATCTTTCCGAAGATCGCAAGGGCAAGGGCCTGCTGCTGAGGGAAACGCTCGGCGTGAACCTGACGCTTGCTGGCCTGAAGAATTTTGTGCGCGGCCTGATACTTGACCGCAWGGCCGAACGCACCGCACTCGATCAGGCGATCACCGAATTCGACATTCGTACCCGCAACAAGGACCTGCTGGCCGGCCAGCTTTCCGGCGGCAACCAGCAGAAGCTGTTCATCGCCAAGATGATGATACTGAAGCCCGACATCGTCATCATCGACGAGCCGACGCGCGGCATCGACATCGGCACCAAGGAGCAGATCTACAAGTTCG
The DNA here is from genome assembly GCF_056400805.1 of Aminobacter sp. P4_H6_2. Taxonomy (NCBI): domain Bacteria; kingdom Pseudomonadati; phylum Pseudomonadota; class Alphaproteobacteria; order Hyphomicrobiales; family Phyllobacteriaceae; genus Aminobacter; species Aminobacter sp. P4_H6_2. The sequence continues at coordinate 6,836 of NZ_JBFUKO010000144.1, read as the reverse complement.
TCGCCGACCTCGCACAGCAGGGTAAGTCGGTGATCGTCGTCTCTTCCGAAATGCCCGAACTGATCGGCGTCTCTGACCGCATCGTTGTGATGCGCGAGGGCGTGATCGCCGGTGAGGTGAGCGGCGAATATATGAACGAGCGAGAAATCGTCGTGCTTGCGACGGGCGTGAAAACTTCTGAGGCGGCCTGAGATATGACTGAAACGACGACTACCGCCAACCCGCAAAAGCGCAGCTTCTGGCAAGATATCGACCTGCGTGCGGTGGCGCCCTTCGTCGCGCTGGGGCTGCTACTGGTGCTGGGCTCGTTTGCCCATGACAATTTCCTGACGGCCAACAATCTGTTGAACGTCATGACGCGATCGGCATATATCGCAATCATCGCGATTGGCGCGACCTTCGTCATCACCGCCGGTGGGCTTGATCTCTCTGTCGGCGCGATGACCGCCTTTGTCGCCTCTCTCGCCATCATGTTCATGAATGCGGGCGGTGTCACCGATCCGTTGATGATGGTTCTGGCGGCTATGGCGCTGATGCTGGCAATCGGCATGGCCTGTGGGCTGACCAACGGACTGGTAATAACCTTGGGCAAGATCGAACCCTTCATCGCCACGCTCGGCATGATGGGAATTTATCGCGGCCTCACCACCTGGCTTTCGCAAGGCGGCGCAATCACGCTGCGCGATCCTGACGTGCAGGCGGTCTATCGTCCCGTTTACTTCGGCAATCTTTTCGGCATTCCTTACCCTGTGCTAGCAATCTTCATCACGGCGGCGATCGCAGCATTCATCCTTTATCGCACCTCATTTGGCCGCCATGTGATCGCCGTCGGTTCCAATGAAGACGTCGCGCGCTATTCGGGCATCTCGGTCGCGCGCGTGCGCACCATGACCTATGTGATCCAGGGGCTATGCGTGGCGGGAGCTTGCCTGATCTATATTCCGCGCCTTTCTTCCACCACGGCCACGACAGGCACGATGTGGGAACTGAATGCAATCACGGCCGTCGTGGTCGGTGGCACCGCTTTGCGCGGCGGCGTCGGGCGCGTCTGGGGAACAGTGGCTGGCGCCTTCATTCTGGAAATCATCGGCAACATTATGCTCCTGACAACCTATGTCAGTGAGTACCTGCTCGGCGCGATCCAGGGAGCAATCGTCATTATCGCCATGTTGGTGCAGCGTTCGCTGATGCGAAAATCGTGAAGGAAAATCGGGACTGCGGGTCGCCCGGTCGGTTCAAGACAGACCTGTAACTTTGGGAGAGAGATGAATGCGTAAAATTCTACTGGGACTGGCAGCCGTTGCGCTCGCTGCGACCATGGGCACAGCCCTGGCGCAAGATAAGAAGACCATTGGCGTCTCGATACCGGCCGCCGACCATGGCTGGACCGCCGGCGTGGTGTACCACGCCGAACGAGTCGCCAAAAAGCTGATGGAGGAATATCCGAACCTGAACGTTGTGGTGAAAACTTCGCCCGATCCGTCGTCGCAGGCCAACGCCGTGCAGGACCTCGAAACGCAGGGTATCGACGCGCTCGTTATCCTCCCAACGGATCCCGATCCGCTGGTTAGCGCGATCAAGGAAGTCAAGGCTAAAGGCAAGTTCGTCGCCCTCGTCGACCGGGCGCCCTCCACCAATGACGACTCGGTCCGCGACCTCTACGTCGCCGGCAACAACCCGGCGCTCGGCGAAGTCGCCGGCAAGTACATTGCCGCCACCACACCGAACGCTGAAGTCGTTATCGTGCGCGGCCTGCCGATCCCGATCGACCAGCAGCGCCAGGATGGTTTTGACAAGGGCATCGCCGGCTCGGGCGTCAAAATTCTTGACCGGCAGTTCGGCAACTGGAACCGCGACGACGCCTTCAAGGTCATGCAGGACTACTTGACCAAGTATCCGAAGATCGACGTGGTCTGGGCGCAAGACGACGATATGGTCGTCGGCATTCTCGAAGCTATCGAACAGGCCAAGCGCACAGACATCCAGTATGTCGTCGGCGGCGCCGGCTCGAAGGACATGGTCAAGAAAGTCATGGACGGCGACAAGATGGTCCCGGTCGACGTTCTCTATCCGCCGGCAATGGTTGGCACCGCGATGGAACTGACGGCAGCACAGCTTTTCGACCAGGTTCCGGTTCACGGCACGTACATCCTGGATGCCACGCTCGTGACCAAGGACAACGCCGCCAACTACTACTTCCCAGATTCTCCATTCTAACTTAACGTGTCAGGATATGACTTGTGCGACGGGGAGGCTCAGCCTCCCCGTTTGCTTTTACCCATTGATCTTGGTCTAGGGCTGGGGTTTCACCATTGAATTGAGTTCCCCCCCCCCAGGCGAGCCGCATCGACACGGTGGCCCCGCGCGCGAGTTGGCCGAGCGTTCGGACAAAGGGTCACAACCTCACGTCACTCGATCAGGGCTTGGAGGGCTTCACAATTCAGCTTTTGGCCGCCGGCTTCTCAAGCAACACAGCTTCGTTGCATGATGATGTGGATAGTGGTGGAAGGGATCCTGCCGCTTTGGACGAGAGCAAGGATACGCGGGTGCGGAGAAGACGTGGCGGCGGCAAGCCGACGATTGCGGATGTCGCGCAACGAGCAGGTGTTGGAGCGATTACGGTTTCGCGCGCCCTGAGAGAGCCTGACCGAGTGTCCGAAGACCTTCGCAACCAAATTGCTGCGGCGATCGATGAACTTGGGTATGTTCCCGATCGCAACGCCCGCGCACTCGCCTCGGCGCGGGACGACATTGTCGCTGTTTTGGTGCCGTCGCTGACAAACAATGTCTTCGCCGAGGTCGTGCGCGGTCTTTATGACGGTCTGGGCGATAGCCATCTGCAGCTTCACCTCGGCAACACCCACTATTCGGGCATTGAAGAAGAACGCTTGCTTCGCGTTTTCCTGAGCCAACGCCCATCGGCCCTCGTCGTCTCCGGTATCGACCAGACACCGGCAGCCCGGGCTATGCTGCAAAAGGCAGGCTGTCCCGTTGTTCAGATCATGGAAACCGGAACCGACCCGATCGACATGATGATCGGCTTCTCGCATTTCGAAGGCGGGCGAGCCGTCACCCGTCACCTTGTCGAGATGGGATACCGGAGGATCGGTTTCATTGGTGCGCGCATGGATCCCCGGTCGCAGCGGCGCATGGCCGGTTATCGCGCCGTGGTTGAAGAGGTGGGCATCTACGACCCGCGCCTGGTGACGACAACGCCGACACCATCCAGCGTCTCGCTCGGACGCGAGTTGTTGCGTCATGCACTTGCCAAGGCGCCGGACCTTGACGCGGTATTCTGCAACAATGACGACCTGGCCTTGGGCGCGTTGTTCGAATGCAACCGCTCTGCCCTGGCAGTGCCTGGCAGGATTGGAATAGCGGGCTTCAATGATCTCGACATGATGGAAGTGGCCTTTCCGTCGCTGACAAGCGTGCGTACCTATCGCTACGAGATCGGCAGGCGCGCGGTTGCCATGGTCCGCGCGGCAATCGCGGGAACGCCTCAGCTTGAACCTGTCGTTGATGTCGGATTCGAATTGAAAATCCGGGAAAGCACCAGCCGCAGGTAACCTCCAGAATTGACGGCATCTGGAAGCGGGTCACCTTTACATTCGGGTATGGTAGCGCTACCATCGACTATTGCGCCAAAAGCCGGGAGGAAATGGCCTTGGTGTGCAATACGGAGGATGTTGTCCCGATATTCACCTGCCGCAGGTCGATGCTGCGAAGGAGAAATCGTGCCGCCAATCTGGCCGCATGTGGATCGATCCTCAGTATCATGAAACGAAATGGGAGGATTGACATGTTGAAGTCGCTTGCGGCTGGCATGATCGCGGCCAGCGCGTTTCTTATGATGGGATCGACGGCGATTGCCGACCCTGAGGTGGTGTCCGGTCCGGCGGCCGACGCGAAATGTTTCGCGCCATGGAATGCAGATACAAAGTTCTACAAATATCCAGCCAAGACGGGGCCGTATCGGATAGCGCTCGCCAATGGCTATATCGCCAACACATGGCGCATCCAGATGATCCAGTCGGCCAAGGCCTACGCGGCACAACCAGAGGTCGCCGCCAAACTCAAGGAGTTCAAGGTCGTGTCGACTGGGGAAGACGTACCAGCGCAGATCTCGGCCGTGGATAACTTCATTGATTCCGGTTACGACGCCATCATCGTCAACGCCCAGAACGCGGCTGCGCTCATTCCGGCTCTGAAGAGGGCAAAGGCGGCTGGCGTTGTGGTGGTTGCCTTCGACGGCACGGTCGACGATTCCGAAGACCTCATCAACGTCAATGTCGACCAGAAGGGTCTTGGCATCCTCTGGGCCAACTGGCTGGTCAAGCACCTACCCGAAGGCGGCAAGATCCTCGAGGTGCGTGGCGTCGCCGGCCATCCTGTCGACGGAGCCCGCCACGAGGGCATTCAGGAGACGTTCGCTGCAACCGGCAAGAAGTGGGATGTCGTTGAGGTTGTCGGCAAGTGGGACGACGCAGTCGCGCAGAAGGTGACGGCGGATGCCATCGTCGCCAGCGGACCGTTCGACGGCATTACCGGCCAGGGTGGCGATACCGGCATTGTCCAGGCAATGATAGACACCAAACATGCATTTGTGCCGTTTGGCGGCGAGACTGAGAACGGCTTTCGCAAGTTCTGCGCAAAGTTCAGCGGCGAGGGGCTGAAGTGCTCGTCGGCAGGTTCTGGTCCGGCCCAGGTGGCGGTCGCCATCAAGACCGCGCTTACCGCCCTGGAAGGCAATGTGGTTCCCCAGTCGATCAAATTGCCACTGGCCATCGTCGAGGRTCCCAACCTCAAGGAGGGGCAGGACTTCTATCCCGACCAGTCGGACAACTTCTTTGTCGGCAATTCTTTCCCGACTTGCGGCATCGACATTTCCGCTATCGAGATACTCGGCCAGTCCAAGGAAAACCAGTAGAACTGGAACTGCCTCACTTCTCTGCCGCGGGCAAGACCCGCGGCAGCCTTGCGCCGTCAATTCGCAACAGGAGGTTTGGTTGGACAGCACTCCGCTCTTCCAGCTGGAGCAGGTTTCCAAGCGCTATGGCGGTGTCCAGGCACTGGACAAAGCCGACCTAACCGTCGAGGCAGGACGTATCCACGCCATCCTCGGAGAAAACGGCGCCGGCAAATCGACCCTCATCAAGATCATGGCCGGCGTCGTGATGCCTGACGAGGGAAGGATGCTGATGAATGGCGAGGAGATGTCGTTTGCGTCGCCTGCGGCCGCAGGCGGGCAGGGCGTAGCCTGTATCTTCCAGGAACTTTCGCTCATTCCCGATCTTAGCGTCGCCGACAACATCGTGATAACCAATCCGCCGAAACGTTTCGGTCTGATCGATCGCCGAAAACAACGCCTGATCGCCATGGATGCGCTGGCAAGGGCGGGCGCAAAAGACATCCACCCGGCTGCATTGGTTGGAGACCTGCCACTGTCGCGGCGCCAGTTGGTGGAAATAGCCAAGGCGCTCGCGCGCAACCCGAAAATTCTCATCCTGGATGAGGCAACGTCCGCGCTGACGGCCGCGGATGTGGAAAAGGTGTTTGCGGTACTGCGGCGCTTGCGCAACGAAGGAATGGCGCTGCTGTTCATATCGCACCGTATGAACGAGATCACGGAGCTTGCGGACACTTGCACCGTTTTCAGGAACGGGCGCAACGTCGCGACATATGAGGCCGGGACAAAGTCGGAGAACGAAGTCGTCGAGATGATGATCGGGCGACACTACAGTCATGTCTTCCCGCACAAGCCGCCTGCCGTTCCGATTGACTTGCGTCCAGTGCTGGAGTGTCGCAACTTGTCCTGGGACAACCGCCTGAAAAACATCTCTCTGGCTGTGCGGCCCGGTGAAATCGTTGGGCTGGGCGGCTTGGACGGACAGGGGCAGCGGGAACTTCTGTTGGCCATTTTCGGCGTCTTGCGCGGCGTTGCCGGCGACATCCTCGTCGAAGGCCGGCGCGTAGCCATCAACAGCCCTTCGGCCGCGAAGGCCCAGTCTGTGGGAATGGCGCTGATCCCCGAGGATCGCAAGACCGAGGGCCTGATGCTGCCGATGTCGGTGCGGGACAACCTTTCCTTCGCGGCACTCGACATGCTCTCCGCATACGGGATCATAAACAAGCAAGCCGAGCATGAAGCCAATGATGACATGCTGAAAATGCTTGCCGTCAAAACTGACGGGCTCGATGGCCCGGTTAGCGCGCTCTCAGGCGGCAACCAGCAGAAAGTCGTTATCGCCAAGTGGCTCATGCGCAAGCCCGGCATCATTCTGCTCAACGATCCGACACGCGGCATCGATGTGGGGACTAAGCAGGAGATCTATCAACTCCTGCGTCGTCTAGCCGACCAGGGCGCGGCGATCCTTTATTATTCGACCGATTATGACGAGCTGATCGGCTGCTGCGATCGGGTCCTTGTCTTCTACGACGGCGCCATCAAGCAAGAATTCGCAGGCGCCGAGCTCAACGAGCATGCGCTGGTTGCCAGCGCGCTCAATGTTGATCACGAGATGAGACATGCTCGGATCGGGGGGATCCCATCATGAGGGATTGGCGTTACTGGTTTGCGGAACAGAAGGGAACGCTGATCGCACTCGGCATCTTCCTGTTCATGTTTGCGATCTACATAGCCAACCACCCTGCAGGGCTCACACCCAACGTTGCGCAGACGGCATCGAACAAGGCCACACTTCTGGCGCTGGTCGCCATGGCTCAGGCCTTGGTCGTGATCACTGCTGGAATAGACCTTTCTATCGGATCGATCTTCGTATTGACCAATTGCCTGGCGTCCTGGCTTGTGCAGGGAACGCCCCTGGAAACAGCCC
>NZ_JBFUKO010000143.1:0-10064 GCF_056400805.1 Aminobacter sp. P4_H6_2 | reverse complement strand
GCCCCGGCAAATGCCAACGCACGATCCGAAGTGGCGGAGTTGTTGCGTACGGGCTCGGCAAAGCCGTCGGCCTTCTTCAGCGGCTGGCGCGAGGTCGGCCCCAATCAGTCGATCAACATCAACATGCACATGGACGAGCCGGTGCGTGCGCACATGGATCTCATGATCCTGAGCCGAGCCGTCACCGGTTCAGTCGATTTCTCCTGGCTCAAGGTATCGGGCTTCCGACTGGTCAAGCAGTCGGGGGAGGCGATCAATGTCGGCCGGTAAGCACGATTTGATTGCCGTGGCGATGCCGCTGTACGGCCATGCCGCGCTGGTGCTGGAAGCGCTGGAATCCGTCCTGGCTTCGACGGCTTCCAATTGCAGGATTGCCATTGTCGTCTCCGTCGACGGCGATCCACGGCACGAGGCTTTCGACCTTTTGCTGCTTTATGCCGCCAGCCATCCTCAAATACATGTGGTGTTCGGCCCCAACGCCGGACCGGGCGGGGCGCGCAATCGCGCGATCGACTACGTGCTGGAAAACCTGCCGGAGGCCAAGGCGCTTTACTTGCTGGATGCCGACAACAGGGTTCTGCCGGGTACCATCGAAACGCTGTACGAGCAACTTCTCTCGAGCGGTTGCGGCTGGGTCTACACCAATATCGACACCTTCTCGGTGAATTGGCGCGCGCACTACGGCAACCGCTATTCACGGCTTGTCCACTGCATCACCGACAACATCTGCGACACCGGCTCGATGATCTCCATCGACGTCTTCCTGGCCGGCGTACGCTTCAACGACGACCGGCAGAACGGATTCGAGGACTGGGAGTTCTGGCTTTCCTGCATCGAGCACGGCTTCGTCGGCGTCCCCTCGCATGATACCACCTTCGAGTATCGGCTGCGGGCGGAAAGCCGCTTCAAGGAAGCCAATCGCGAGCGTGCCACTTCGGTCAGCTTCCTTAGGAAGCGCCACAAGGCATTGTTCCAACGTCCGATGCTTGTCGAGTTCGAGCACGAGGAATGCCCGCGCTATCTCTTCGCGCGGACCGAAGATGCCGCTATCTCGTTCTTCACCGATCCCACCAAGCCGCCGAAGATGCTTCGCCTCGACGACATCATCCCGGATTTCTGGGCGAGCATCGGCGAGCCTGACAATGTCCACTTCCCGCCTTTCCTGATCGCAGGTAGCGGCGCGACGCTCGACCTCTTGCGACGGTCGCGGATGCTGCCCAACGTGCTTTGCCACTTGGAGCGCCTGAGCGAGAAGGCGAACATCGTCTTCGTCCAGCTCGGCAACGATGCGACGCAGCGCAAGATCGAACCGGTGATCCTGGAGTCGGGGGCCTCGCAGGCCGCGTCTGCCGACCTGATCTTCATTCCGACGTCGCTTGTTTGCGATGTGATCCAAAACAACGCGCTGGACTGGTTCTCCTCGATCGGCAACCAGCAGGTCTGGCCCACTTCGGCCATCCTGAAGGTGCGTTTCCCGTTCCCACGGAGTCGGCCGCGGCGGTCGCAAATCACGCCCCAGCAGGTGATGATAAATTGTGTCAACGCCATTGCCACGAGCCCGCTGCGCCAGACCGCCGGCGCACGCTGGACATGGCGGCCAGCACGACTTGTGCCTTTCGCGGACCTGTACAAATCACTGCGAAAAGAGATCGGCGGATCGCCGGTCCTGCCGCTTGGCCACAGCGACGGCAAGCGCACAGCGGCGCTGCTCGTGCCCAATGCGTCGTTCGGCGGTGCCGAAAAGGTGGTCTATGCAGCCGCGCGCGAGCTGAAGAGGGCCGGTTTCGAAACCCATCTCTTCGTGCTCGGCGCCCTGCGCATGGACGTCATTGACGAGTTCGACGCGAGCTTCGATCACATCCATTTCTGGAATGAGGGCATTCCGGCATGGGGAGGCTCGGGCCAGTTCCTCGGCCAGGACTTCATTGCCGAGCACCACGAGGTCGACTGGGGCGCTCTGAAGGGGCAGCTCTCGGGTTTCGACCTGGTCATCAACAACCATGTGATGTCGGTTCATCCGCTGATTGCACGGCTGCKCTCGGAGGGAACGCGCACGGCCTGCTATCTTCACGTCGTAGACAACACCTCGTTCAAACGGCCGGCCGGCCAGCCCTTCGCGGCAATCGCCCACGAGCATTGCTACGACGCGTTTCTGACGTGCTCGGAGCAGCTCAAGATCTACCTTCGCAGTTTCGGTGTCCCCCTCGAAAAGGTCTTCGCTGTGGCCAATGGCGCGAGTTTTTCGGTGCCGCCCAAGGCGCTTGCCGAGGTGGTGTCGGCAAGGAGGGGGGAGCGGAAGGACGATCGGCTGCGGCTCCTCTATATGGGACGGTTCGACCAGCAAAAGGGCATCGACCGCCTGGCCGCCACGATCGCTGAGCTGCACGCCACGCGCGTTCCTGTCGACATACGGGCGATCGGAGGCGAGATTCTCGCCGATTCCACTGTTTCCTGGACGGAGCAGCTGAAGGACCTCGGCGTCGACGTGCACCCCCCGGTTTTTGCCAGCAAGGAGCTAATCAAGGCGCTGGGCTGGGCCGACGTGCTCGTCATGCCATCGCGCTGGGAAGGCGCTCCCTTGATGATCGCCGAAGCGCAGCAGCTCGGCTGCGTTCCCATCTCAACCGGCGTCGGCGCCGTGGGTGAACTCATCACCCATGGCGAAGACGGCATCCTCATCGATGCCGATGTCGATTCCCAGGTGGTGCGGCAGATGGCAGGGGTCATCGAAGAGGTCGCCCGCGATCGCCGCAAGCTCGTTCCGCTCATGGAAGGCTGCCTCGACTCGGCGGCACGACGGTCGTGGACAAGCTCGTTCTCGGAATTCCTCGGCTGGTGCGACGGCGCGGTGAACAATTCATCGCTGTCGCGTGCGGTTGTCATGCGCCGGCCCGAGACGGCCGACACAGAGGTCGTGGCGGCCGGCTGAACGGCTTCCACCAGTTCTATCAAGCAGAAAGGTCTAGTTGTATGCGTCCAAGGATCCTCGTGACGGGCATTCCTGGCCACTATTCGYGCCTTGCAAGCGGTGCCAATGGATTGGCCGTCTCCTATTCGGAACGGCAGAAGCAACCGGAGTCGAAGGACGAGTTCATCCAGGAACTGAAAAACATCAGTAACACCGGCAACTATCTGATCGGCGAGGGTGCTTTGCGTGCGCTCGCACCGCATGCCAAGCAGGTGCCCTTCTGGCATCTCTATAATTGCAGCCAAAACGGGGATGGATTCGAGCAGTTCAATTCCAACTTCGACATCTGCGTCTTCACCTGCGCAAACCTGTTGCGCAAGGGGCTCTCCGCCGACGCCGAAGCGGAAGTGCTGAGCAAGCTCAAGATGCCGATCGTCATGCTTGGCATCGGCCAGCAGAACCGCAAGGATCTCGAAAATGCACTGCCGGAGGGCACGAAGCGGCTGCTGGGCATTCTCAAGGAGCGGGAGCACTATTTCCTGACGCGCGRTCATGAAACCACCAGTTTCCTGAAGGACCAGGGCTTCTCCAATGTCCGGCCGACCGGCTGTCCGTCCGTCTATTTCATGCCGGACAACATGCGCCGGGCGCTGAAGAAGCTGCCGGGCGTGCAGATTGGCAAGGCGCGGACCATCTTCTCGGGCTACCTCGGCGCCAATCACGACGCGATCGTCGACGCCAACGCCCTGGAGCCGCAGGATTCGGTTCCCCAATATGTCGTCCAGGACGAATTCCTGCACTTCGACATGAAGGTTGAGCCGAACGCCGAAGGGCGAGTCTACGACACAGCCTCCGGGATGATGATCGGCGATATCGCCTATCCGGGCACCGAGCGGCTCAAGCGTCCATTCGAAGTGCGCACCTTCTTCGACACGAACCAATGGCGCGCCTGGGCCTCGTCGATGGACTTCAATTTCGGGCGGCGTTTCCACGGCTCGATCATTGCCATGCAGGCAGGGGTGCCAAGCCTGATGGTGGCAGTGGACGATCGCATGCGTGAGATGCTGGGCTTCACAGGCTTGCCGGCTGTGGACGCTACCGATCTCGACAAGGCCGAAAACCGGGCCGAGTTCGTCGCCGATCATCTGCCCGGCCTCAACGCGTCCGAACTGGTCGACCGCTACTCCGATCGTGAGCGCAATTTCCGCACGGCGCTGCGCGAGATCGGCATTGGGCATTAGCCGCCGCCGGCCCCACATTCTCAGGCACAATTTCAGGGAACATCATGCGCATTCTGCTTACGGGCATCCCATCATATCTGCAGCGAACCGTGGCGAGCGTGTCCGGGGCGGAGGTTCGCCACAGGCCCTATTTCGACGACATCCGCACCAAGGCGGAGCTGATCGAACAGGTCAGGAAGATCGCCAACACCGGCAACTATCTGATCGGGGAGGGCGCGGCCTACAGCCTGAAGGCGCATGACGTCACCTACGTGCCGTTCTGGCACCTCGCCCGCAGCTGTGATTCCGCGGAAGCCTACGAGCGCCTGAACCAGGAGTTCGACATCTGCGTCTTCGCCTCGGCCAACCTTTTGCGGCCTGGCTATTCCGCCGATCTGGAAGCGGAAGTGTTCGAGAAATTGAAGATGCCGGTCGTGGTCATGGGTATCGGCATCCAGCGCAAGGAAGGCCTCAAGGAGAACCTGCCCGCCGGCACCCTCAAGTTCCTCGATGTCCTCAAGCGCAAGGAGACCTTCTTCCTCACCCGTGGCTATTTCACCGCCGAGTTCCTAAGGGAACAAGGCATGAAGTTTGTAAAGCCGACCGGTTGTCCGTCGCTCTATTTCAACCCGGCGGGGATGCAGCGATCGCTCGCGGCACTCGCGGATCCTGATCTGGCGAACGCGCAGAAAATCGCCTTCGGCGGCTATCTCGGCAGCGTGGCCGATACGATCGTCGATGCGCACGCGCTGCTGAAGCCGACAAGCGTCGCAAGCTATGTCATACAGGACGAGGTGATCGCCTATAATCTGTCCTTGGCTGGCGACGATCACGCGCCCGTCTATGACAAAGCCAGCGGCCGCATTACCGGGGCAACCTCATACAAGCATTCCGAAAAGTGGCAGAGGGATCATGAGCTCGTGGTCTTCTTCGACACCAACCAGTGGCGAAACTGGATCGCCACCCGCGAACTCTGCTTCGGCCGCCGGTTCCATGGCTGCATCATCGGCATGCAGGCCGGCGTGCCGGCGCTCATGATTGCTGTAGACGACCGCATGCGTGAGATGCTGGAATTTGTCGGCTTCCCCTACATGGAAGCGGCGACGTGGAACCGCGAGGCCGACAAGAAGGCCTATCTCGCCAACTTCCTTTCCAAGATCGATACGCAGGCTGTAACCGATCGGTACTCGGCCTGCGAAGCTAATTTCCGCAGCGCACTCGGCCATGTGGGCCTCTAGTTTCAATATCAAGAGGACGGCGGCGGCCAGACTTCTGTTTGGCATGCTGCTGGCTGTCTGTGGCAACACACCAGTGCCGGCTGCCGATGCCGGCGAGACGCAAGGTGCCCGCATCGGGATCAACCGCATGAACCTCGCCTGGTTGCCGCGAAGCGACCAGGAAAGGGTGCTCGGGGAGATGACRGCGAACGGCATCACCCATGCCCGTCTTTCGCTGTCGCGGCCAGTCGACAAGAGCATCGAGGCCCTTGAGATTGCAAATCGCCTGGGCATACGGATCCTTCTCGAGGTCCAGCTTACCAACAAGAGCTTCTATCCCGAGAAGGCTCGTCCCCGGGCCGGCTTCGGCCGCATCTGGGATGTCCACCGGCTCTCGGAACTCGATCTCGACCGGTACCGCATGGGATTGCGCGACGCACTCGGCCGTATCGATGCCTTGGGCATTCGGCTGGAGGCGATCGAACCCGGAAACGAGATCAATTTCAGTGCCTACAATGGCGATCTCCTTGTCTATCGTCGTCCCGGCGAACAGACCCCACGCAGCATCGCCGATCTCGCGGGCAGGGTGGCCTTCGAGCAGGGGCTCGACAAATATCTGGAGGCCGTGAAGATCACCCGCGAGGAGGTGCGGCGTACCGTTCACAGCAGCGACGCCGGCATCGTTTCGGCCGGCCTGTCCGACCTGAGTGCGGGCTGGGCTGACAAGAGAGGCATGGAGCGCCTCGATCCGCATGAAGTCATTGCGCTGCTGCGCAAGCGGGGCATCGACAGCCTTGTCGATGCCTACGGTATTCACGTCTATCCAGGACAGAAACCAGCGCAGGCGCTTGCGGAGCAGGTGAAGCGCATCCTCGATTTTTGCCGGACCGACAGTGATGGCCGACCCTGCTGGGTGACGGAATGGGGGATTGCGAATACCGCACGCGACTGCCCCGTCGACGACCAAAAGCGGGAAGATGCTGTGCGGGCCGTGCGCACAGTCTTTCAGCAATTGATGGACGAAGGGCGGCTGACGGCAGCCTACTACTACGATTGGGACACTGAGAAGTCATATAGCCTGTGGCGTTGCGGCCGGTTGAGCCCTGCGGGAGCATTGGCCGTCGCACCGGCCAGAACCGAGGCGCCGCGGTCAGTAGTGCCTTGAGCGGGGCAAGCTTTGCGCAGGTGCAAATATAGTGAAGCGGCGATCCGTATTGCCAGAGTATTTCCAACATCCGGGAACTGGACTTGCTCATCTATTCAGACGAAAACCTAGAGGTATTTCACAGGGCGGGATCGTCGCCCTATGTTCTCGTGACCTTCAACGAAATGGAGATGCAGGCAAACGGCAGCCGCTTCTGGGGGCAGCGGTTTTGCGAGAAGGCGGACATCACCGCTCTCGGTTTCATCAGCCGGCGCCCCAACTGGTTCCCAGTGGCGAGCATGGCGAAGGCCAGCGTCGCGGCAGCGCCGATCCTGCGGCAGGCAAGCGAACGCATCCTCTATGGCCACTCCCAGGGTGGCTACGCGACGCTCCGCTATCGCCGGCTCTTCGATGCCGATGTCGCGATTGCCTTCTGTCCGCAGATCTCAATCGATCCCAGGGCGGTCCCCTTCGACGGCCGCTTCACGCGCCACTTCTCGCCCTCCCTTCATGAAGACATGGAGGTCGCGCCTCAGCACGCTGCTGGCCGCGCCTATGTTTTCCATGATCCGTTCCATGCCGTCGATCGCGAGCACGCGGAGCGGATCGCGGCGTTGCAAGAGCGGACGCGGCTCGTCCCGGTGCACATGACAGGCCACGGCACTGTCCGGGCCTTCGCCGGAACGGCACGCGGGCTGGCCCTTATAGAAGCCTGCCGGGCAGACAATGTGCCTGGCCTGCGCTCGCTCGCCCGCGCGGTCCGGGTCGACGCACCCATGCGGCCCTATCAGACCGCGCTCACCGCGATTGCGCGTCATCCCGCCTGGGCCGACAGGCTTTGCGAGCGGTTCCTCAAGGAGTTCTCGCCCGTGCAGCGGGTCAACTACCTCTACCACCGGGCCAATCGACACATACGCGACGGCGAGTTGGCGACCGCGCGCGACATGCTTGTCGAGGCTATAGCCCTTCAACCGAGCAATGCCGGGCCTGCCCGGCGCCTGCAGGAACTCGACGCGCGTATCATCCGCACGGGCGTGGCGGCGGCAACTTTGTGAGACTTTCGCAGGCGAACTAAACAGGTCCTAGTAGCCACCTGTCGATTGATCAGGATGACCGATCGGGAAGCCGAACGAATATTCGTCGCTAGACGGACACGCCCGGGTACTCGCTGCGGAGCCTCCGCCGGAGCGACGGCCGCGTCAGCGCTTCCAAAAATCGCGGTGAGGCGCAAGCAGCTCGTCCTCGATCTCGGGGAAGGGACCGAGTACTTCGATCTCCTTCTGGCCGGAGGCAAGCACCGTGCGGGAGGGAAGGCTCATCGTGGGGTTTTCGGGATGGTCGCCAGTCAGTGCGAGGAGTTTGGTCTCCTCATAGCCGTAGACAAGCTGGCCTATATTCGCCCAGTAAAGTGTGCCTGTGCACATCGCACAGGGCTCGCCGGTTGATACCAACGTGCAGGTCCAGAGAAATTCTGGCGAATAGGCCGCCGCCGCTCGCCGCGCAAGTTCGCTCTCCGCATGATGCACCGTATCGATGTTGCCTTGGCGCATGAGAACCTCGTCGTCAGGCCCGACCAGCACCGCACCGAATGGATGATGACCATGGGCAGCGGTGGCGCGGGCAACATCATTGGCTTCACGGATATGGGTGATCATCTGTTCTCGAGTCACGGCAAAAATCCCCTCATATTTTTACGGGCGGCCGACCACTCTACCAAATAGATCTGACTGGCAGAAAGCTACCGGGTCATGCCGGCGGCGCAACGCACCCTCATCTGCTACTTAGCATCCACCATTAAGCGCCTCTATTAAGCGGGATTGTCAAACGTTACCATTGGCGGAGTTTCGCTCCAAGTCAGCCATAGAGAGCGCTTAGTTGCGCCTGCCAAGCAGACGCTCCAGGAGCCTGGAGAAACGTCGAGTGTTATCTCTCGTGACGCGTGATGCGCTGGGAGGCTCACAGCGGTATCTTTGATCCGCCGCGAACGTCGACGGTGAAGGCGTCGACGCTGTCGTGCCGGGCTTCCGCCCCAGGGAAGAAGCTGGAGCGAAATTACGCCAGTCAACCAAGCCCAATAGCTTGACGTACAGCCGGCGAACGAAAGCACTTACTAGCAGTCAGACGTAAGAAGATATTTTTTCGGACGCGGGCCCGGCGACACCACCCATTGTCGCAGGTATCGCTGCGCTGACTTCATCTGGAATGATCTCGTCGCCAAATCGGCTTCGCATATGGCGGGCCAAGCCTAAAATCACGTTTTCCTTCGCCTCGCGGGGGCGATAAAGGCGCGCGGATATGTAGTAGCTCCAGAGCACCGCCGCGCGGGCATATTTTCGCGGGGTAAGTGCAAGGTGAATACGAACGGGCAACGACGGCACAGCCTCGTTTGGATTAGCATATACAAGCCTATACGGGCCCTTGCTTATCGGGCTTTTGGTCAGCGATTCAAGTTCGCGGTCCTTCGCCTCGAAATTGCCCGAAGCCAGCAGATTCTGGCAGATGCATGAAGTAATGTAGCGGTCGAACATAGATCCGGGCTTGCACAAGGGCCGCGCGCGGTGGTTGTGTTGCAACGTTTTGAATACCGGCACTGTGGCAAGGAGAGCCTCTGACATTTTGGAGGATTGAATGTTCAAGGGCCGCCAGTTCGACCAGTCAGTGATCCTGCTGTGCGTGCGCTGGTACCTGGCCTACAGTCTGAGCCTGCGTGATCTGGAAGAGATGATGGCTGAGCGAGGCATTGCCGTCGACCACACGACCATTCACCGCTGGACCGTCCGCTACGCACCGCTATTGCTGGAGTGTTTCAACCGACGCAAGCGTAGCGTGACCGGCAGATGGCATATCGACGAAACTTACATCAAGGTCCGCGGCCAGTGGATGTACCTTTATCGCGCTATCGACAGTGTCGGCGATACGGTCGAATTCTGGTTCAGCGAGCAGCGTGATCTATTAGCGGCCAAGCGGTTCTTCAGGAAAGCGCTGGCACGTCATGGCCGGCCCGACCGCGTTGTTATCGATGGTAGCCAGACCAACCACGAGGCTATCGTTTCCTGTGACACCACAAATCGCTTGCAAGATCGCTCCCGACGCCGGCTGAAGCCGATCGAAATCCGCAAGGATAAATACCTGAATAACCGGATCGAGCAGGATCATCGGCGCATCAAGCGCCGCGTCCGGCCAATGCTTGGCTTCAAATCACAGGCATCAGCCGCGATCATCCTGTCCGGCATCGAGATGGTCCACATGATGCGCAAGCGACAGGCGAGATACGCCTTCAATCCGAATCCGTCCCTGGCCGAACAGTTCGCAATTCTTGCCGCATAATTGGCCTCGGACCAGCCTTCTTTGCGCTTCCAATCAGCCGTTGCAACAAAACCCATTGTATTCCGTCCAGTTCGTCACCCGATGCCGCTGCCTCGGGAGCATATGGCGGCGGGCGTCATTGAACTTGTGCGGCATTCAGACAATCCTGTCAGGCAGGTACAACCTTAATACCCGGCAAAGCCCGATCCCTGCAACAACGTCATAACAATCGGATCATGAAGGCCAGAATCAGCACCACGGCCGCAATC